>JASHVN010000045.1 GCA_030044555.1 Xanthobacteraceae bacterium
CTGCAGAAACTGGTGCAGGCACTGGCCGAGCGCGGATTTGATCGCGCGTTGATCGAGAAAATGTGTTTTCGCAATTGGCTGCGGGTTTTACGGCGGACTTGGTCTTAGCTTTGTAGCGCGGCTGGCTGGCGCGGGCCGAACACAGGGCCTCGATCGCCTTATTGGTTCCGCAAACGGAACGCTAAAGCTGAAGCAACGAGTGCATGATCCGGAAAGTGTGTAGCGGTTTTCCGAAAAGCATGCCCTCGGGCTTGCCCCGGGGGATCATGCGCAAACAGCGAGCTAAAGCGCGATGATGATTCATCCTCAAATCATCGCGCTTTAGCGGACGGAAAATCACGGAGGCCACCATGGCGACGTCCCGCACGATGAGACCCTTAGTCGTTCGCGCTATCTTGCTGGCCGCTTGCATGCTCGCAGCGGCCGCGCCGGCAAAGGCGCAGCAACCGCCGACGCCGACGCCACCCGCCCGGGTGATCGTCACCGGCGAGGGCAGCGTCACCGTGGCGCCCGATTATGCCGAGATCACCAGCGGCGTCACCACCCAGGCCAAGACCGCCAAAGACGCAACCGACGCGAACTCGAAGACGATGGCCGCGATCAATGCGGCGCTGCAGAACGCCGGCGTGGCGCCGGCCGACATCCAAACGTCGCGTTTCTCGGTATCTCCGGTCTATGGACCGCCGCAACCGAACAGCGTGCCAAAACTCGTCGGCTTTTCGGTCTCCAACCAGCTCGACATCAAGGTCCGCCAGATCGGTCAGGTAGGCGCAATTCTCGACGCGCTGGTCGCCGCCGGGGCGACCGACGCCGGCAGCGTGCAGTTCCTGCATTCCGATACCTCAAAGGCGCTCGACCAGGCGCGGCAAGCCGCGATTGCCGATGCGCGGCGCAAGGCCGAACTCTACGCTCAAGCGGCGGGCCTCACGCTCGGCGGCGTGGCGTGGATCACCGAAGAGCCGGCCTACACGCCGCCGGGCCCGATGAGGGGGATGCGGGTATTTTCAGCCGCGGCCGCGCCGGTGCCGATTGCCGCCGGCGAGGACACATTGAGCGTGCAAATTACGGTGGGATTTAATGTCGCGCATTAAAGCGCGATGATTTGAATATGAATCATCATCGCGCTTTAGCTCTTTGTTTGCGCATGCGCCCTCGGGTCAAGCCCGAGGGCGTGCTTTCCGGAAAACCGCTTCACACTTTTCCGGATCATGCGCTAGCGGCAGATTATCGCGACGCTACGACGCGCGCGCGTCAGTGTTCGGCCGGTTTCACCGCCTTCAGAAACCGCCAACGATGGAAGAATACGACCTGCCCGTTTTTGACCGATAGGCCTACACCTGCGCTGCGGCCAGATTCCGCGAGTGCATGGATAATTGTGCGGATCGGCTCAACGCGGGCGGGATCGCTCACGATCGAGAACCATTCCTCAAGTTCGCGGTCGATATCCCAAGCCGCCGCTTCGAGGTCGCGAAAGCCCGCCTGGCGCGCATAGGAATCAAGCTCGGATGCCGGCAACATGCGCACGTGCGAGGGATCGCGCAGCCGCTCGATTGCATTGTGCAGTCGCGATTCGTCGGCGTTCTCCGACGAAGTCACATCGGCGAATATTGCGACACCCCCGGGGCGCAGCACGCGGAACATTTCGCTGATCGCGCGCTGTGGATCGGCGAAATGGTGAAGCGCGGCGCGGGTGACAGCGCCGTCGAATTCCGCGTCTGCGAACGGCAGATGCTCCGCGTCCCCGCTTTTGAACTCGACATTGCGCAGGCCCGCCTTGACACATCGCGCCTTCGCCTTCGCAAGCATCTCGTCGGTCGCGTCAAAGGCGATTATGGAAGCAGCATTCGGCGCCAGCGCCGCAGTGACCACGCCCGGTCCGCAGGCAACGTCGATCAAACGGCCGTGCGCCGCCTCCCCAAGCGCTGACCCGAAGCGCGTACCGACATCGGCATCAACCTTTTCCGCCCAAACGGCGAATGTCTGGGCTTGCCGGGTGAACTCGTCGGTAACGCGTTTGAGATGATCCATGCCGCGTCTCACTTCTTGGGCAGCGCGCTCACGTCCTTGCCGTCGCGATACGCCGGGTGCTTCCAGCCGTTCTCATCGTAATCGGCCATGCAGGCTTCCACCAGTCCCAGCATCTGCTTGAACTCGCCGTTGCCCTGCGCCTGCTGCAGCGGGAAAATGCGGATGAGTTCGTGGCTGCCCGAGTAGTTCATCTCATAGAGCTCGTGCCGTGCGCCGAATTCGCTGCCGATGGCATCCCAAAGGAGCTTCATGGTCTTGATCCGGTCCTTGTAATCGATGTCATTGGAGCCGCGCACGTATTTGGCCAGATACTTGTCGATGTCCGGATTCTTGAAGTCGAGCGCGCTGGAGGGGAGATAGATCAAACCGGAGGCGACCACCTTCTCGATGATGTTGCGCACCGCCGGATAGGCTTCGGTCATGAACAGCCGATAGGTGCTCGAGGCGCGCGAATTGGGCAGCACCGCGCCCTTGACCCAGGGCTCCGGGTTGTAGGCCATGGCGTCGGTGAGCGACCAGAACAGATTGCGCCAGCCGACCACCTCGCCGATCTGCACTTGCACGCCGCGAAAGGCCTCGACGCCGGTGGCACGCGCGGCCTTGTAGAGAAGCCCGGCGAGGAAATCGAGCTTGACCGCGAGCCGCGTGCAGCCCTGCATGGTGAAGCCGTTGAAGAAGCCGGACTTCGGATAAAAGGTTTTCAGCCGCTCGACATCGCGGTGGATGAACACGTTCTCCCAGGGGATGAAGGCGTTGTCGAAAACGAAGATGGCGTCATTCTCGTCGAAGCGCGAGGTCAGCGGATAGTCGAACGGCGAGCCGGACGCGGCGGCGGAAAACTCGTATGACTGCCGGCAGATGAGCTTGATGCCCGGCGTGTTCATCGGCGCGATGAACATCACCACCATGGCCGGGTCATTGATTTCCTGGCCCATGTTCTGACCGAGGAAATTGTAATGGGTGAGCGCCGAATTGGTGGCGACCACCTTGGCGCCGGAGACATAAATGCCCGCGTCGGTCTCCTTCTGGATGGTGATGTAGACGTCCTTGACCTGCTCGACCGGCTTGTTGCGGTCGATCGGCGGATTGACCAGCGCATGATTGAGAAAGAGCACCGCTTCCTGCGCGCGCTTGTGCCAGGCGCGCGCGTTATCGGCGAACTTGCCATAAAACTCGGCATTGGCGCCGAGCGTGTTGAGGAACGCGGCCTTGTAGTCCGGGCTCCTGCCGAGCCAGCCGTAAGTGATGCGCGCCCAGGCGGCGATGGCGTCGCGCTGCGCCACCACGTCCTCGCGCGAGCGCGCCGCCTTGAAAAACTTCATCGTATAGCCGCCGGAACCGGTGTCGGTCGGCGCGGTGAGCACGTCCTTGGTCGCCCCGTCGTGCAGCGCGTCGTAGAGCAGCGCGATCGAGGCGGCGGCGTTGCGAAAGGCCGGATGGGTGGTCACGTCCTTGACGCGCTCGCCGTAAATGTAGACTTCGCGGCCGTCGCGCAGCGATTCCAGATATTCGGCGCCGGTGAACGGACGCTTCTTGCCTTCGAGGATCGCTTCGGGATGCTGCGGCATTGACTCCTCCGCTGCCATTTGGCGTTCTGGGCTATTGCATATCCTCAGCATACTGAGGATATTGGTCAGTGTACCGACAATTCGAGCGGCGCGTCAACGAGGGCGTTTCCTGACCGCCGCTTGGAGGCTTGTTTTGGAGGCATATTTGGAGGCTGGCCCGGCATGGCCCGAGACCGCAGCACGACAATCCGCAACGGCGACATCCAGATCTCGGAGGACGACAGTCGCGTGCTGGCGATGCCCGGCCATCTCATTCGCCGGCTGCAGCAGATATCCTTTGCCCTTTTTGTCGACCAGGCCAAGGCCTTCGAGATCACTCCGGTGCAATATGCGGCGATGGTCGCCATCAACAACCATCCCGGAATCGACCAGACCGCGCTTTGCAATATCGTCGCGCTGGACCGGTCGACGGTCGGCGACGTCGTCGGCCGGCTCGAGAACAAACGACTGATCAAGCGTCTGAACGGCGCGGTCGACCGGCGCACCAAATCGCTTTACATTACGCCGGCTGGCCGCAGGCTCATCAAGGACATCGAACCGGCGGTGCAGTCGACCCAGCGCTTGATCCTGGCGCCACTCAAAGCAAACGAGCGCGGTGCCTTCTTACGGATGCTGAAAGAGCTCGTGCATCTCAACAACGAACACAGCCGTGCGCCGCTGCGGCTGACGGAAACGCGGCCGCGCCGGCGCTCAGCGCGCGGAGATACGACATGATCGCCGGATTGACGCATGCCGGGTCGGCAATGAGTGCGGCCTTTCTGGCGTCGCTGGTCGAGGCGGTGGAGGCGCTGACCGTCGTGCTTGCCGTTGCGGTGGTTCGCGGCTGGCGGCCGGCGGGACTGGGCGCTTGTGCCGGGCTGGCGCTGCTCGCAGTCATCGTCGCCGCGTTCGGCCCATTGCTGCGCCACGTGCCGCTGCAAGTCTTGCAGTTTGCGATCGGGGTCCTGCTCCTCCTCTTCGGCATGCGCTGGCTGCGCAAGGCGATCTTGCGTGCGGCGGGCATCATCGCTCTGCACGATGAAGCCTCGGCATTCTCGCGCGAGACGGCGGAGCTGCAGGAGCAGGCGCGACGTCAGGAGGCGCGGCTCGATTGGCTCGCGGGCCTGGCAAGCTTCAAGGCGGTGCTGGTCGAAGGGCTGGAAGTCGTGTTCATCGTCATCGCGGTGAGCGCCGGCGGCGCGTTGCTCGTTCCGGTCGGCGTGGCGGCGCTGGCGGCATGTTTGCTGATCGCCGCCATCGGCCTGCTGGTGCACCGGCCTTTGGCGCGCGTGCCGGA
>JASHVN010000356.1 GCA_030044555.1 Xanthobacteraceae bacterium
AGTCACCTAAAAAGGTGAAGGTAAGATCGCGCAGTGGCGCATACTGTTGGGTGATGGTTGCCTCGCCGTCGTTTGTAATGGCCTCATTATCGGTGGGATATTCAACGTGGGTAAAATCACCATAGAGAGTCGTTGTATGAATTCCATTGGACCATTCGGCAGTTAGGCTTGGAGACGCTCCGAATGACCATCCCGAGATTTTCGTTTGCGGGCTCAAGAAGTAATTGTCGGAATAATTTGTGAACGTATTTAGCTCCGGATAAAGAAGCCAGCCGCCAAAAGGAATGGCATTTGGAGCAGCAGACGGAGGACCACCGGCCGAAATTGTGAGGGGGGGTTCTTGCGCATGCGCTCGTTTCGGACCGCAGTAAAGTATGACCGCGACGCATGCTGCGAGCAGACCGAGCCGTTCCAGCGGAAAGGTTTTCGCACAGAGCATCTGATGATCAGCCGCAGTACGAAAGCGCGAACCCATAGAGGCGGGGAATTACCAGCGAACGTCCGCCTAGAAATACCTTTCCGGCACTCGGATGAGATCTCCCGGTTGAATCAGAATCGGTGTGGCAAGGGAATATTCTTGCCATACGTCATCTCCAGGATGCCGTATGAGGACAGAAGTCTTACTGGCGCGGTAGGTGAAGCCGCCGGCCGTCGCGACCGCCGTCAGGACATTAAGTCCACTTGTATATGGATACCGTCCAGGAGTCAGGACCTCGCCGAGGATGTAAAATGGACGATAAGAAACCACCGAAACCGAGATTTTCGGTTCTGCCAGGAATTTGCCTGTAACATACGCCCGAGTCAGAGTACGTGCGAGATCCGACGTGGTCCGTCCTACTGCCGTCACTGTTCCGACTAGCGGCATCGTGATTGTGCCAGCTGGGCTGATCTCGTATATGCCACTGAGCGCATCCTCTCCAAATACGATTACTTTTACTTGATCACCGCTTTGGAGGCGCGATGCCACATTGGATGGCGCCATTGGCACCGAGTCGGTTGTAACGGGACCATAATCGGTGAGACATCCCCCAAGCTGCACTCCGATGGCAAGGACTACAACCCACGCGCAAACCCTCTTGATCATTGGTCATGTTCCCCCTGCAGCAATCGCGCGCCGTGTGGATTTGGCTTCGATGACCGGCACCCTTGGGGGCAGCCGCCAACGGCTCCCCGCATTTTGTGAAAGCTTGGCCCCTCGCCCAGCCACCGACTTAAATCATTCTACAACGTCGATGCCTTATAGAGTGTGTCAGATTTACCACATACGTGCTAGAAAATAAGGCTGGCAGCTCGGATCGGCCAGCTGTAACCCTTTATTCTGTTTATGTTATTACTGAAGTGTCCTGTGAATCCCCACTCGGGTTACGGGCGAACGCATACACCGTATATGCCCGACCCCATCGCGCAGTGATTCCCGGGCCCACATTCGATATTGAACGAACAGGTCTTGCCCGCCGTACGATTAGGATCAAAAGGATCACTGTAGGGCTTCTGATCGTAGCGGTTGCCCGGGAATCTGCCTCCCGTACACATGCCCAGAACTTGACCGGTCGGCTTGATGCAGTGGCTGCCGGGCGAACAATCGGTGTCAAAAAGGCACGCCGTCGTTGGGGTATTCGAAAGGAAAAACACAACCGCTGCAAGCGTGGATAGAGCGCTGGTTTTCTTCACGATCAGGTCTTTACTTGCTCGCATGAATAGACACCGTTCGCTAGCAGCGCTCACTGCAAGCCATTGTCGCGCAGTTCTGAGCCTGGGAAGGCAACGCGATGACAGCTGGTGGTGCCTCCTAGCCTGAATATTGGCGCAAGTCACAGAAGTCCTCTCTATTTGACTAAACCGGCAGTTGGAGAAGTTGCCAGCGCGGATGGCGGTAGTTCCTCCAGGACTCGACACATTTTGTCGCAATTTGCAGCTCCCACGTAATCGAGCATCGGCATGAGCACTTCATCGCCCGATGGTTCGATGACGCCTTTATTTCCTCTCACCCGACCAGCAAGGACGATTAAATCCGGTCCGCGAGAGAGGTCGAGCGGAATTGCGCTTACCAGTACAGCATTGCCATTCCGTGTAAACACCGCCTCGCCCTGACGAACCATGTGATCGAAACGAATGATCACTCCAACCACATCGTTCTTGTAAAAATAAGGGTTCCGGGTCAATTGACTCGGGTCGACCCAACTCTGTATGCCCAACTCGGCTTTCATCTGTCTCAGCGTCTTCGGTGCATTGATCACGACCGTCCATGGCGAATTTTGACCGGTGCTGTAGGCCATGAAAATTCCGTGTGAACAAATAACCTCGAACAAATCATAAAGCTTGGCTATTGTCTCGTTTGCCGTATTCCTTAGTTTGCCCGATGCTAATGCGGCGGCACAGGCGGACCGAGCAGCATTACGGATCTCGTTCAGCGCCGGAGCCCAGTTGTCGTTTTCAAAAATTCGGAAGCTACTGCCTGCATCATCGTCAAGGACGATTGCAGTGCCCCATTTGCCGTCAAATGGAGTATGTGCCAGAGGATCAGACCCCTCGTAAGTTAATGGTGCGCTACATTTTACTGTACCCCTGAGGCCTTCCGAAGCAGCGGAAAGGCTTAGTGTCTGAAAGGTTGTTGAGCCGGATGCGGGGGGCACACCGGATGCGTCCGTCTCCGGTATTGGATCGATCACGACGCCTCGGCCCTGCGGAGCCGGGGCCGTGCGGGTCAACTTGCTCTGAGAGCCGACTATCAAAACTGTAAGACGTGTTTTGATCTCCTGTTCCATGCACGGCTTGGCCTTCTGCAGCTCATCTATTGGCGCTGTATCCTTTCCTATCAATCCACACTTCTCATCTCTCGCTTCTGCCCACGTCAATTGTTCTTGTCCTATTTTATTTTGATCATATGGCGGGGCGGTCTTTTCCGCCTCATGCAATGCCCTGGAAAGTGCCAGGTCTGCGTCAGCCAGATCTGGGTCGGCACAAATCAGCCGACTGGAGGCGCTTCTGGCTGATTGGCATGGCGTTGCTTCATCACCCGCATTGGGTCGAATTAGTGCATCTATTCGGGCCTTGATTTCTTCCTCAATGCACTGCGCCGCCGGCCGAAGCTGATCAAGTGGGGCATTGTCCATTCCGGTTAGCCCACACTTTTGATTGCGCAGTCGAACCCAATTCAATTGCTCGGTTAATAACATCTTCTGCTTATCTGGCGGCGCTACTCGCTTGGCGTCCCGATAAGTTTTGGCTAGGCTCAATTCCATGGTGGCAAGCTTCGGATCTGCGCACATCAGCCGCGCAGCCGCGCCGGCGCCAAATCGACAAGAGTTGCTAGCGCGCCCAGCTGCGACAGGCTGGGTTGGTGTCGGATCGATGTGCTGCGTGCACGTTGTTCCGCCAAGCAATGTTGTACGACAATTGACCTGCGGATTCGAGGGAGTGACCTGAGCATTGAGCGGGTCACCAAGCACCGCCGCAAGCAGGATTGTCCACGCGATGCGGCGCATCATCCGCCCCGTCCCTGATCGAATTTGCTTTAGAAGTATGTTGTCCTTTGAGTCCATATATAGGGCTTGGGACAGCTGGCGCTGGAGCCAATATCTCACTGGTCCTGAAAGAGCCAAATTCGCTTCAATGCCAAGTAGCGCCGCGCGGCAAATAGCTTACCCGATCTGGCGCTGTTCAGTCCATGCAGCGCTGCCTCGTGTGGAAAACCACAGCCTGCGAAAACTAAAATCGATACCCCACTTGACCGACTTCCAAAACCAGAAAAACTAATCCGAGATGAGATCAACCAGGCAGCCGGAAACTACCGTCGCCGCATTGTCCACGATTTAACGCAACTGATGTCCGGGAATTAGCGAAGCCACTGTGTCCTTTTCGCAAAATGCGTAGTCAAGCGTAGCTACAATAGCCGACCTCCAATCAGAGATCAGCGCATTGGCCCATTAGCTCGCGCCATTAAGGGGGGTAGAGCAACGCCTTCGAAAGACTCTCGACACCACCCGAGGGAGGCGGCCGAGTCGTGCCGCGCGCTAAGTAGCGCTCGGTCGCCTCTCAACGATCGCAACAGCGATCAATCCGATTTTCCTAACCGACGACGATCGTAATCGCAGTGACTATGACGAATGCCTTCTCAAGAAGCTTTGCTTGATAGTAAGTGTTCGGCGTGGCCAGCGCTTTAATATGCATTCATGTACGCCCGCTTGGAAAACAACGTCAATAATATGATCTGCAAGTCAAGCAGAAGGGACCAATTGTCAATGTAGTATAAGTCATGCTCCACGCGACGCTGCATCTTCTCAAGCGTGTCCGTTGGTCCACGATGTCCATTAACTTGAGCCCAACCGGTAATACCCGGCTTAATGTTATGCCGACGGGAAAACGGCATAATCCGGTCTTCGAACATTGCGTTATGGGCTGTCGCGTGCGGTCGCGGACCAACAATCGACATGTTACCTATTAGCACGTTAAGGAGCTGCGGGAGCTCGTCAATGTTGGTTCGACGCAGAATGCGGCCGACATGAGTCACTCGAGCATCGTCCGGCTTGGCTTGCACAAAACCGCCATCGTCTGCGTTGGACACCATTGATCGGAATTTGGCAACGCGGATGACAGTATTGTTGTAACCATGACGTTCTTGCCAATAGAGCGCCTTGCCACGCGTCTCTAGCCTAATGGCGGCCGCCACAATTATGAATAATGGAGCAAGCAAAATAAGTCCTGCAGTTGCGACGACAACGTCGAATGCGCGCTTGATGGCTCGGTCGAAGGGCAACAATGGCGGCCTGGAAACTTCCAGAGATTTTAGATCGCCCAACTCGCCGATTCGCGAGGTGCTAAAATAATTAAGGCTTCCGATTGGTACGATGTGAACACTGACCGGAAGCTCGGATAAGAGGCGGGCAAGTTCAGGCGCCGCCGGCAATTCTTCCTGCGATGCGAGAATTACGATGTCATCTGGATCACTCAATCGACAGGCGTTAATCGCTTGACGAGCTGATTGGCTGTCAACAAGCCTGCCATCGTTCCCCTTCATTGGGCTTCTATGAAGCGGGAAGGGCAACCAGCCGATGCTGCGAATGCCTGCGGTTCTGACCCGTTCGGCGAATTGCGCCCGAGAGGATTCGTCCCCTATTAGGACAAC
>JASHVN010000357.1 GCA_030044555.1 Xanthobacteraceae bacterium
CGGCCGCGAATGCTGGAACACGATGCCGGCGCCCATGCGCGCGATCCGGTGCGACGGCCAGCCGGCGACCTCGACGCCGTTGACGCGCACCGAACCGGAATCGGGCCGCTCGATGCCCATGATCAGCTTCATCACCGTCGATTTGCCGGAGCCATTGGGGCCGATCAGTCCGAGGATTTTTCCGGCGGAGACGGAGAGCGTCATCTCCTTGACGGCGACCAGACCGCCAAAGCGCTTGGTGAGGTCGGCTACCTCGAGATGCGCTTGTCCGGCCATGCTCAGGCGTCTTCCTTGCTGCGCGTGAGGAGGCCGAAAAAGCCGTTCGGGTAGAGCAGGACAACCACGAGCGCCATGGTGAAGACGACGAAATTGGACAGGTCGCCGAGCGGGCGGAGCGCCTCGCTCATGGCGATGAGAAAAATCGCGCCGAGCACCGCGCCGAGAATGGTGCGACGGCCGCCGAGTACCGCCGCGATGATGACCTGTACGCCGACGGTGACATCGATAAAGGTGCCGACCGAAGCGGATCCCAGATAAAACACCATCAGGCTGCCGGCGAGGCCAGAGAAAAAAGCGCTGATGACGAACGCCGTGAGCTTATGCTTGGTGACGTTGAAGCCGAGCGCGCCGGCCTGCACGGCGTCCTGTCCGCTGGCCTGCAGGATGAGCCCGACTGGCGAGCGCGACAGCGCAAACAGAACAGCACCGCTCACCGCCATGAACCACAGCGCGATCTGGTAATTGACGGCGGCGCTGATCGAGATCACGTCGGGCACGGTAAGCCCGATCTCCCCACCGGTCAGATTGGCGTCGACCACGATAAAATCCTGCAGGATGAGCACGGCGACAAGCGTGGTAAGCCCGAAATAGGGCCCGCGCAGCCGCAACGCCGGCAGCGCCAAGACCAGGCCGCCAGTGACGGCGGCGAGCGTGCCGGCAGCGAGGCAAAGCCAGATCGGAGGCTGGTAGAGATTGTCGAGGATGCCCGCCGTATAGGCGCCGACGCCGATGAGAAAGGTCGGCCCGAAATTGACCTCGCCGGCGAAGCCAAACAGGAGATCCCAGGCCATGGCGAAGACGCCGAAATAATAGGCAAGCGTCAACAGGCCGAGGATGTAGCCGCTGGCCCAGAGGGGAAGAAAAGCAGCGAGACCGATCACCGCAAGGCCGATCAGGAGGACCCGCGCGGTGGAGAGCGATTGCATCTAGCGCCGCCCCAGCAGCCCGCGCGGGCGCACATACATGACCGCGACCAAGAGAAGGAGCGCTGGAATCGTGCGGTAGGCGGGCGAGATCAAATAGGCGGTGATCGTCTCCAGATAGCCCACCACATAGGCTGCGATCAGCGCGCCCGGCACGCTGCCGAGGCCGCCCAGCACGACGATCGCGAACGCGCTCGCGGTCAAAGGTCCGGCGCTGTAGGAGGAGATCCCGAGAAACATTCCAAGAAGGACGCCGGCTATGCCGACGAGCAGGCCGTAGATGGCCCAGACGGCGATGTAGACTCGGGAAAGTTCGACGCCGAGCAGTGTGATTCCGCGCGGATTCATCGAGGCGGCAAGCACGGCTTTGCCGGCGCGCGTGCGGTTGACCAGAAGCCAGAGCAGCGCGATGACGATCCAGCAGACGACGGCGGTGAAAACCTCATTTGATGGCGTGCTCACACCGGCGATGGACATTATGCCCTGCACGATCGGCGCCACGGTCTTGGCGTTGTCGGTATAGAAATAGGCGATCAGTTGCTGGATCATGATGCCCCAGAGCAGCGTCGCCGTGAGGATGAAGATCTCCCTTTCCTCCTCGCGGATCTTGCGCGTGTGCTGCAGCGGCCTGACCACGACGAAATAGGTGAGAAGAGAGGCCGCGAAGCCGATCGCCACGCCGATCGCCGCGCCGGTAACGGGACCCACGTGCAGGCTGTCGCCAGCGGCCCAGGCAGCGACCACGGCAGTGACCATCAGCGCGCCGTGCGAGAGGTTGAGTACGCCGGAAACGCCGAAGATCAGCGCAAAACCGGTAGCGCCGAGGGCATAGAGCGAGCTGATCGCGAAGCCATTAATCAGAATTTGCCAAAACAGCGTCATCGCGTTGCGCCGCAGGGGGCCGCCGGCCTTTTGACGAAAACTCCCCGCTCGTGGTTGCGGGCGGGGAGATCAGACATAGGGGTCGTCAGCTCTCCATCACTCGGCGGCGCCCACCTTGATGAACGGCGGGAATTTCAGTTTGCCGTTGGCGAGATTTGCCGGCCACACATTCACTTGCTTGCCGTTCTGCCATTGCAGCATCAGGCCGGGGATGGTCGACCCGCCGACTTTGAGCGCGTGCGGATTGGGCGTGTCCTTGCCTTTGAATTGGATGCGGCCGATCGTGCCCACCCAGTCGGTCTTTTCCAGCGCGGCGACGAGCTTGTCGGGATCGTCGGAGCCGGCGCGTTTGATCGCGTCGGCAATGTAATAGACTTCGTCATAGGCGGTGTAGCCGCAGTATGACGGCAGATTGCCGAAGCGCTTCTGGAACGCCGCGACGAAGGGCAGAGTCTTGGGCGTCACGGCAACGCCGGGTCCGGAAACAGCCTGGTAGAGCACGCCTTCGGTGGCACCATTGGTGTCGTTCCAGAAGCTCGAGTTGGTCGCCTGTGAGGAGACGCCGAGCATGGGAATAGGCACTTCCTGCTGCTTCCACTGCACCGTCGGCTGCGTGCCCACGTGCGAAATGCCGGTGACGATCACGTCAGGCTTCTCGCCTTCGATCTTGTTGAAGATCGGGGTGAAATCCGTGGTGTCCGGCGAGAAGCGGATGTGGTCGACCACCTTGAGCCCGATTTGCGGCAGGCATTTCAGATATTCGGCGTCGAGCGGCGTGGTCCAGGCGGCGTCCTCGCTCATGACCACGGCCGTCTTCATGTGCAGGTCTTTGACGAGAAGGTCCTTTGCGGCGTCGCAGACCTGTTCGGCCAGACTGGTCGAGGTCAGATAGCCGTGAAACGTATACTTGAGGTGGTCGTAATCCTTGGCGATGTTCTGCGTAATAACGTCGGAGGCAGCGCCGGGCGTTACCATGACGGTCTTCAGCCGACCGGTCCACGGCTCGAGCGCCAGCACAACCTCGCTGATATAGCTCGCGATCACCGCATTGACGTGATCCTCCGTCGCGGCGCGCTGGAAGGCGCGCACCGATTCAGCGGCGGAAGAGTGGTTGTCGTAGGAAATAATCTGGATCTTGCGGCCGTTGACGCCGCCCTTGGCGTTGATTTCATCGGCGGCAAGCTGCGCAGCCTGCGGGATTGACGAGCCGGCAACGGAGGTGGCTTCGGCGATGACTCCGATCTTGATCGGCGCGCCCGATTGGGCGAGGGCCGGTGCTGTCAGTGACAACACGGCAAGGGCGGCGCTGGCGGCTAAAGCGGCGAGCTTTGGCGCGGCTGATCCGGGGCTCTCAAACCTGTCCATGCTGTTATCTCCCGTCGATTCGAAGTCATCTCCCTCTTTGGTAGTCTATCGCATCGCCTTTGGACGGCAAGCCGGGCTTGCCCAGCGAGGGGCTCACGGATAGGGCAAGTTGAGCAAGTCGTCGCGTTCCCGCCGTTGCCGCTTCTGTGCAGGTGCAGCAAAAATCAGTTTGACGACGCCGACACTCGCTGCCTATCGTATGGGCGACGGTTCCCCCACCGGGGATCAAAAGGGAACGCAGTGCGGGCAATCAACCGCCCTATGCTGCGGCTGCCCCCGCAACTGTAAGCGGCGAATCTTCCGTTAAATAACCACTGGGACTGGCATCCCGGGAAGGTGACGGAAGGTGAGGACCCGCAAGCCAGGAGACCTGCCGTCAGCCGTAAGTCACGCGCGTGCGCGCCCGGGCGGGGTGTCCTGGCGTCGACGTAAAGTCCGGTTGTTGTGCAGTCCGTGCTGAGGGCGAAAAGCGGAATGCAGGGCAGCCAAAGGCCGCGGTGACGGGAGTCTTTCGCCTTCGGGGCGTTGTGTCTTGCCTGTCAACAACCGCGGCCGCGAATGCGGCCGGCTGTCCGCATTCTCCGCATTCTATTGTCTCTTTGTTTCATCATCGGTTCTGGCGTTCGGCGCGCAGCTTGCGACCGATCCTGCCGCCGCTCAAACGGCGCAGGGTGGGCAAACAACCAGCGGACAAAGCAAGCTGCCGCCGATCAGCGTATCGGGACGGCTGCCGAAGCACCGCACGACCAATCGTAAACCGGGAAGACCGTCGGTCCCCTTGCCGCCGGCAGGCGGAGCGACCCCGCCAGGCGGAGCAAACCAGCCAGGCGGAGCGAACCCGCCGCCGGGTGCGACCGTCGCGACCCCGCTCAACGGCAATGCGGTTGCCACAAGCTCAACGCGGCTGGGCCTTCCCATCCGCGAGACGCCGGCATCGGTCGAAGTCGTCGATCAACAGACGATGCAGCAGGAGGGCTACCGGACCACCAGCGAAATCGCCAAAGGCGCGGTCGGTGTATTGGACCTCGACTCGTCGGGTGCGCCGGCCAATTTTTCGATGCGCGGCTTCACCTTCGGCGAGGTGAACGTTCTCTACAACGGAATCTCCATCGGTCAGTCAAGCGATACGGCGCGCGTGATGGACACGGGAAATCTCGCCCAGGTCGAATTTCTGAAAGGCCCCTCGGCGCTGATGTCCGGATTGGAGGCGATCGGCGGCTCGGTCAATTACGTCAACCGGCAGCCGACCAGTGGTCCGATCCAGAACGAGCTGGACCTGTCGGTGGATTCGCTCGGTACGTTCCGCTCGCATTACGGTTCGGGCGGCAGCACTGGAATTCCGGGCCTCGACTACCGCTTCGACGTGGTCGGATCGAGCATCAACAGTTTCATCGACGGCGATTACCGGGACCTGACCGACCTCGCCACGCAGTTCAATTATCACGTCAACAATAATTTCATGACCTTCGTGGCCATCGATTACAAAAAGGATTCCGGTCACGCCTACTGGGGCAC
>JASHVN010000358.1 GCA_030044555.1 Xanthobacteraceae bacterium
CTGATGGTCACGTAATAGACGAGGAATTGCAGGCCCATGAACGCCGTGACCTGCCAAGCCACCGCCGAGCGCCAGATCGGCTTTCCGGCCGCTCGGTCCTGTGGGCGCTGGTCGATCACCGCAGCTTTGTCCGATCGCGTTTCCGGCAACCAGCAAACGAACGCGAGCGCGGCCAATAGGGCCCAAACAGCCAGCGACGATCTCCAGCCTCCGGCAAGATGCGCCGCGAGCGGCACCGCCAAGCCGGTCGCGACCGCACCCGTCAAGCTCATCACCATGACGTAGGCGGTGGTCGTGCTTCCCACCTGCTGCGGAAAGTCTCGCTTGATGAGGCTCGGCACCAGCACGTTGGCGACGGCGATGCCGGCGGCAAACACCACGGTGCCGCCGAACAAGGCGACGATCGAGCCCTGCGACCGCAAAACGATTCCGGCGACAATGAGCATCAGACAGCCGGCGAGCGTTCTCTCGATACCGAATACCCGTCCCAGCCGGGCGAAGGGCGAAAAGGCCGCGAGGATGAGCAAAGGCAGAGACGGGAGCAGCCCCGCCGCGGTGCCGGAAAGGTGGAGGCTCGACCGGATCGCTTCGAGCAATGGCCCCACGGCGGTCAGCGCCGGACGCAGGTTGGCGACCAGGAGAAAGAAAGCGAAGACGCCATAATTCACTGCACGGAATCGTGGCGTGGCTACGCTTGTCATGGTTTTCGTTGTCGTCACAGCGGATCTCCAAACGCATATCTCTGCGCTTCGGACGAAGCTCACGGCGGGTGCGCGGGCGAACGGGTTCAAGGCCGGCGTCATGCGCATCTGCTTCGATCGAAGCCGCTTCCGATGTCATGACGAAATGGCCCGGCCGGGTGTGACAGCCCTTGGAATTTTCTGACCGGCGCAGGCGTTAACGATCGGGGAATACAGGCCCGGCCGCGGAGCCGGCTGGCGCCGCCGCGCGGTCATTGACCTCGATCAAATGGCGCCGAATTCGGCTATGCCTTTTCGTTGGGGTGGGCAGCGCCGGGCGCGTTCCGGGCGGCGTTGCAAATGGCCGGGGGGAAGGTATACCTCAGAACAAAGACCCGGAATTGGTAGCAAACGGCTGCAAATCCGTGCTGCCGACGGGACCAAACGCTTAAATCCCATAGGAGAAAACATCATGGCCACGGTGACAATGAAGGCCCCCGCGCCCGGTGGGCTTTCCAACAAGGCGCGCGAATTGATGGAGGCCATCAACACCGAAGCCGGCAAGCACAACGTCTGGGTCCGCACGCAGGCCAATGCGCCGGCGCAGCGGCCGTGGTTCAGCGAGACCAGTGGCGAAGGCTCCGGCCAGCTTGCCAGCGGCCGCGTCGCCGTCAACCAGATGAAGACCACGCCCTTTATGTGGAAGTGGAACGAATATTCAGGCTACCTCAAACAGATTTCCGAAATCGCGCAGAAGGCAGACGTCTCGCCGATCGAGTTCGCCGACCGGCAGAGCATCCTGCTGCTCAATCCCGGATTGAACGGCCGCCTGCAGGTCACCAACACGATCCGTTGCGCCATCTCGATCTATAATCCGGGCGACGTCGCGCCGGTGCATCTGCATTCGCCGAATGCCAGCCGCACCATCCTCTCCAACAAGGGCGGCTATACGGTGGTCGAAGGCGAGCGCGTCGACGCCACCCGCGGCGACCTGATCCTCACCCCGAACGGCACCTGGCACGACCACGGCAACGATTCCTCGGAGCCGGTGATCTGGATCGACACCCTCGACTGGCCGCTGATGGAGTTTCTGGATGCAGCCTGGGTCGACCACAACATGCCCGGCGCGCAAGGCAACACCAACGTGCAGGCGGTCACGGCGCCTCCCGGCTACTCGCGCCACCTCTACGGCCATGGCGGGCTCAAGCCGACCTTCGTCAATCACCAGCGCGGCGTCGGCCATGATCCCGCGCCGCTGTTCCATTTCCGCGGCGATGACGTGAAGGAAATGCTGCGCAGCCTGCGCAAGGAAAAAGGCGATCCCCACGAAGGCATCAAGCTTGAATTCGTCAACCCGGTCACCGGCGAACCGGTGTTCAAGACGCTGGACTATTCGGCGCAGCTGCTTCGCCCCGGCGAGGAGACCGAATGGAAGCGCGAGACCGCCGGCACGTACTATGTGTGCATCGAAGGCACCGGCGCGACCGAGGTCGGCGGCAAGCGCTTCGAGTGGAGCCACAACGATCTGTTCGTCGTGCCCAACTTCTTGTGGCGCCGGCACATCAATACCGGCAAGGACGACGCCGTGATCTATTCGGTGTCCGATGCCGCGCTGATGCGCAACATCGGCCAGTACTACGCGCAGGGCCGCGACGGCAAAGGCAAGGTAACGGAGCTGGTGCTGCAGTAACGCGAGCAGTCATCGACCATCGTGTTCATGGCCGGGCTCGTCCCGGCCATGTGCTTTTCGAGAATGTGCTTTTTGAGAAGTGTTCTTTGGAAAGCGCTTTTTGAAAACGCAGCGACGATGACTGAGGCGGGGCGTACCCCGCCAGGGGCCGTCAGTGATCGTGTTTTGGCGGCTTGCCGATCATGTCCCCGCAGCCGGCGCAGGTCGCCCAATATTCCCAGGCGCGCCAGGTTGTCGGCGACGTCGGCAGGTAGCTCTCTCCTTTGCCGCGCGAGGCAATCTCGCCCTTGGACAACGGCTTCGGCTTTCCGCCCATGCGCAGCGCGTTCATCTGTACGCGCGCATTGCGCGGCAGATAGACCGAGAGCCGCACCACGTCGATAATCGAGCGCCCTGCCGAAGCGAAACCGTGGCCGCGCATCAGTGCCACGTTGCCTTTGCCCAGGCTTTTGGCGAGGTCCCTGCCCTGCGCCATGTTTCTCACCAGCAGATCGGTGTCGCCGAACTTTTTGCGAATGTCCCACACCGGCACCTTGCCGCCGATGAAGCTGCCAGAATGGATTACCGGCTCGAGCGGCTTGTCGATCAGGCCGAACGGCAGCGTGTCCTCCGCATGGGCGTGCACCACCGCCACCACGTCCGCCCGCGCCTCGAAAATCGCCGCGTGGATGAAACGCTCGAGATAAGGCGGGCGCTTATCGTTGATCGGCTCGCCCTCCTGATCGAACTCAATGAGATCGTGACGCTCGACGAGTTCGGGCGCGCGCGAGCGCGACATGAAAAAGCGCTTGGGGTTATCGGGATGGCGCACGCTGATGTGGCCGTAAGCATCGACCACGTCTTCATTGGAGAGGATGCGATTGGCGACGACGAGATCGCGCAGCAGATCTTCGAGTTGGCTCATGATGATTGTTCCGCAGTGAGGTGGTTCGAAAATTCGCGATGGTCAGCCGTAGGTCGGCACGAACAGGTCGTCGACCTTCACGGCCCGGTCGGTCAGACCCAGCGTCTGCTGATAGGTGATGAGCGCCTCGACGGTCCGACGCAGCGGCTCGACGCCATAGGGCCAGGGATCGCCGTTAAACGTCTCCCAGATGTCGTCGATCTCCCGCATCAAAAACGGCGTCATGTAGCGCACTGCGCGCAGGTTGAACAATTTCTGCAGCGCGATCTTCTTCGATTTCACGAAGGCATCGTAGAGGCTCGTCGCCACGAACGGATAACGTTCGTAGATGCTTTTCTTGATGGCGACGGTATGCATGATCGGATAGATGCCCTTGCGCTTCCACAGATCCTTGTCGACCTCGACGAAATTCGGAAAGAGCCGGACAATATT
>JASHVN010000359.1 GCA_030044555.1 Xanthobacteraceae bacterium
GCCGGCCGGCCAGACCGCCGGCATTGAGCACACGGCTTATTACACGCCGTCGCAGGCGGCCTATTGTTCGGGGACGCACGTCGCCGAGGTGCAGGTGGACGCCATGACGGGCGGCGTAAAAGTTATTCGCTACACGGTCGCGCACGATTCCGGCCGCGTGATCAATCCGCTCATCGTGGACGGTCAGGTGCAGGGTGGCGTTGCCCACGGCATCGGCAATGCGCTGCTGGAATGGATGCAATACGACGCCGACGCGCAGCCGCTCACCACCTCGTTCGCCGATTACATGCTGCCGATGGCGACCGACGTGCCGACTTGCGCCATCGCTCACGTCGAGACCGTCAATCCATTCAACCCGCTCGGCGTCAAAGGCGCCGGCGAGGGCGGCACCATACCGGCGCCAGCTGCGATTGTTGCGGCTATCGAAGATGCGCTATCGCCGTTCGGCGTGCATTTTGCCGAGACACCGCTGACGCCGGAGCGCATTGTCGCGGCGATGCGCGCGGCCGGTGCCTATGAGAGGTTGTTTGCCGAATGAGCGATACGCCAACACCAACCGAGACCACGCCGTTCTGGCGCTTCTCGTTGTCCTTTTACCGCCAGCCCGGCGTGTCCGATGCCTGTATCGCCTTGCAGGACGAATACGGCGTCGACGTCAATCTCCTGCTGTTCTTGTTGTGGCTTGCCGACGAGGGACGGTCGCTGTCGGCCGACGAGATCAAGACGCTCGATGAGAAGGTGCGCGACTGGCGCAACCTGACGGT
This sequence comes from Xanthobacteraceae bacterium, assembly GCA_030044555.1. Lineage (GTDB taxonomy): Bacteria > Pseudomonadota > Alphaproteobacteria > Rhizobiales > Xanthobacteraceae > BOG-931. The sequence goes on from JASHVN010000359.1 coordinate 765, forward strand.
CATTCCCATTCGCGGCATCCGGCGCAAGCTGAAAGCCGCGCACACGCTGGTCGAGGCCGGGCAGCAGGAGGGCTTTCGGACCAAGATCAAGGCGCTCGAGCTTGAAGCTGAACGCTTGCAGCAACAGGCGCTTTACGCGCTCAGCCAGGCCGCGCCGTTCGGCCAGCAAGCGCAACCGCACACGGCAGCACACGGCAATATCTGCGCTTACGAACACATTATGGGTGCGACGTTTCCACGGAACGCCATGGATGTCCTTCTCGGCGCGTTGAAGTCGATCCCGCACGGCGAAGCCGCAACGGCGTCCGAGGCGGGACGGAAATAGGGGCACCTATGGCTAAACATTCGGCGCGGCTGATCGTCGGCATTTCGGGGGCTTCCGGCACGGTTTACGGCGTGCGGCTTTTGGAAATGCTGCGCGAGTGCGAGATCGAAACGCATCTGGTGATGAGCAAGTCGGCGGAGATGACGCTCGCTTACGAGACCGATCTCAAATCCAAGGACGTGCGCGCACTCGCCGCGGTGCACTATCCGGTCGCCGACATCGGCGCGGCGATCTCGTCCGGGTCGTTTCCGACCATGGGCATGATCATCGCCCCCTGCTCGATCCGCACCATGAGCGAGATCGCCTCCGGCGTGACCGCCTCGCTGCTCTCGCGCGCGGCCGACGTGGTGCTCAAGGAAAAACGCCGTCTGGTGCTTGCCGTGCGCGAGACGCCGCTGCATGTCGGCCATCTGCGCAGCATGCTCACGCTTGCCGAGATCGGTGCCGTGGTCGCTCCCGTGGTGCCGGCGTTCTACAATCGGCCGAAAACGGTCGACGACATTATCAACCACACCTGCGGCCGGCTGCTCGATCTGTTCGGCATCGACACCGGAATGGTGAAGCGCTGGAAGGGCGGGCCGGCGGAGGCGTAATCAACCGGAGGAGAGGAAGTATCATGGATCAGAAACGCTACGACATCGGGCTCGCTAAACGCAAACAGGTGTTGGGCGACGCCTATGTGGACCGCGCGCTCAACAACGTCGACGATTTCAACCGCGATTTTCAGCGGCTGCTCACCGAGTATTGCTGGGGCGAGACCTGGGGAGATGAAACGCTGAAGCCGCGCGAACGTTCTATTCTCAATCTCGGCATGATCGCGGCGCTCGGCAAAATGGAAGAGTTCGCCACGCATGTGCGCGGCGCGCTCAACAACGGGCTTACGCCGGACGAAATCCGCGCCGCGCTGACGCAGGTGACGATTTATTGCGGCGCTCCCATCGGCGTCGATTGCTTTCGCGTCGCGCGCCCGATCATCGCCGAGCACGAGAAGAACAAGAAATAACGGCCGTCATCTAAGGTCCTGTGTAAACGCGTTCGGCCAATATGGCCTGAAAGGCTAAATCCATGCTCGACAAAAGCGCAGCCGACACCGCAAAACGCCAATCATCGGGGCCGCCGCTCGATTTTCAGGAGCACCTCGCCCGGCTTGAAGCCGAAGGCCTGCTGCTCCGCGTCGAGCGGCCGATCAACAAAGAGACCGAACTGCATCCGCTGGTGCGCTGGCAGTTTCAGGGCGGACTGGCCGAAGACGAGCGGCGCGCGTTCTTGTTTACCAACGTCGTCGACGCCGAAGGACGCCGCTACGATGTGCCGGTGGCGATCGGGGCGCTGGCGGCGTCGGCGCGCATTTATGCGGTCGGCATGGGGCGCCCGGTTGAGGAGATCGGCGATGCCTGGATGAAGGCCATCGCCAATCCGATTCCGCCGGTCGAAGTGACCTCGGCGCCCTGCCAGGAAGTCGTCATCACCGGCGACGAATTGCGCAGGCCCAATGGCGGCCTGAAGACGCTGCCGGTGCCGGTTTCGACGCCGGGCTACGACGCGGCGCCCTACCTCACCGCCACCTTGTGCATCACGGACGATCCGGAAACCGGGGTCCGCAACATGGGCACCTACCGCGCCGGGCTGAAGGCGACCGACAGGCTCGGCGTGCGCATGGCGGCGCGGCCCGGCGGCGCCGGCGGCTATTTGCACTGGCAGAAATATCGCAAGCTGAAAAAGCCGATGCCGATCGCCATCGTGGTGGGCTGCGCGCCGGTGATCATGTTCACGGGGCCGCAAAAATTGCCGATCGACTGCGACGAGATGGCGGTGGCGGGCGGACTTGCCGGCGCGCCGATCCGCGTGGTCAAGGCGGCGACCGTGGACCTGCACGTACCGGCGGACGCCGAGATCGTGATCGAGGGATTGATCGATCCCGAACTCCTGGAGCCGGAAGGGCCGTTCGGCGAAAGCCACGGCCATGTCGCGCTCGAAGGCTTCAATATGTCGATGCAGGTCACCGCGATCACCCGCAAGCGCGCGCCGGTCTGGGCCTCGATCCTGAGCGAAGTGACACCCTCCGAATCGAGCGTCATGAAGCGCGTCGCCTATGAGCCGCGGT
>JASHVN010000360.1 GCA_030044555.1 Xanthobacteraceae bacterium
CGCGCCAAAATGGTCATCGCCGCCATGCGGGAGCTGAAAATGATCAGCCCCGAGCAGGCGCGGCTCGCGCTTGCTCATCCGGCGCGGGCGAAAAAGCCGAGCGGCGCCGGCTCGATCAATTACGTCGCCGATTGGGTGATGGACGCGGTCAACGACCTCGTCGGCCACATCGATCAGGATATCGTCGTCGACACCACAATCGATCCGGGGCTGCAGAACGCCGCAGAGCAGTCGCTGGTGAATGCGCTGGAGCAACGCGGCGCAAGATTCGGCGTCGGCCAGGGCGCGCTCGTCGCCATGACGCCGGACGGCACCGTGCGCGCGCTGGTCGGCGGCAGAAACTATGGCGACAGCCAGTTCAATCGCGCCATCGCGGCCAAGCGGCAGCCCGGCTCGGCGTTCAAGCCGTTCGTTTATCTGACTGCGCTCGAGCACGGCCTCACTCCCGACACCGTGCGCGACGATGCGCCGATCGTGGTGAATGGCTGGCGGCCGGAAGATTTCGAGCACCAATATCTGGGTCCGGTGACACTGACGCAGGCGCTTGCCGATTCCATCAACACGGTCGCGGTGCGGCTGACGCTGGAAGTCGGCCCGGCCGCGGTCATTCGCACCGCCTATCGGATGGGCATCACCTCGCAACTCGAGCCGAACGCCTCGATCGCGCTTGGCACCTCCGAAGTCTCGCCGTTTGAGCTGGTCTCCGCCTACACGCCGTTCGCCAATGGGGGCTTCGCCGCCTCGCCGCATGTGATCGAGCAAATCCGCACCAGCGACGGCAAAATCCTTTATGCGCGGCCGCCGCGGGCGCTCGGCCGTATCGTCGATGCCCGCTATGTGGCGATGATGAACACGATGATGCGCCAGACGCTGGTGTCCGGCACGGCCCGTAGCGCGTATCTTCCCGGCTGGCAGGCCGCCGGCAAGACCGGAACCAGCCAGGATTATCGGGACGCCTGGTTCATCGGCTATACCTCCCGCCTCGTCACCGGCGTGTGGCTCGGCAACGATGATTCCTCGCCGACCAAACGCGGGACTGGCGGCGGGCTACCGGTCGAAATATGGAGCCGATTCATGCAGGCCGCGCTGCGCGGCGTACCGCCCACGCCGCTGCCGGGACTTTATGGCGGCGGATGGATGGCCTCGGCGCCGCCTCCGCCGCAAGCTGTTCCGGGTCCCTTCGCGGCAAACGAGAGCCGGCGCGGCAATGGCGGCGGGCTTGATCTGTGGATCTTGGATAAGCTGTTCGGCGGCCGCTGAGCGCACCGTGCCATTCTAGTTTAGTGGTCCTTTGTTTCTAACATTCACATGAGAGCCTGCGATGTCCGCGACGTGCCGGCAACGGACATTAGAGCTTATTGCGACGTCGGTTAAACTGAGGTTTCTCCGCCCCCCTTTACGATGCTGTGGACGATGAAGTTGGTTGCGTCTTGGCGGGTCATGTCCTGCTCACCGAGAAGCTTTGCGGCGGGGCTCTGTCTCTCAGCGAATATCAGCACAAGAAGCTCTGCGCCGGTCCAGTGAGGACGACCCCGCTGCTCCGCGTAATGCGCCGCGCGCTGAACCACGCGTTGAAAGCCGGCGGTAGCCGTGGGCTCAAGGTCGTCGTCGATCACCAGTGTTATCAGGTCGACGTCGATATAATAGGTGAGCTTCTCTTTCAGAGTGCCAAGATCGACTTTGCAGGCCTTCAGCGCTGCGGAAGCGTCTACGTCGTCGATCAGCGCGAGCAGGAGATGCTCCAGCGTCGCGTACTGGTGCTTTCGCTGACGGGCATAGGCGAGTGCCCGGTGCATCGTCGCGGTTGCGGTGGAAGTCGCGGTCGTGGTGGTAGGAGACTGAGGCGCAGGGGCGTGGTTGCGGGGACCAGCCGCTTCCCCACGGATCGCGGCTGAGAGAGTATTCCAATCGGCCACGCCGAACGCCTGGGCGATCAGTTCGAGGCTTTGGCTGACGGTGATGTTGAGACCCTTCGTGGCGAGAGCCCCACGAAGGATGTGCGCCATGGCTTTGGCGTCGCGAAAGTCGCGCATGGTTTGATCCTTTGCTTGAACGACGCAGGGGGTGTCAGGGCTTGCGTTGCTGACCCGTTCGTTCGGGCAAAGGCCATGAAAGGCTGTGATACGTTCACCGTACCCCGAAGGGCGCAAGCAGCAGGTCGTATCTACCTGCAAGAAACATGGTCTCCTGCCCGGTCCGTGTCAATCACCTGTCGCGTGATCACCGACGCACTGCGATGTCTGAGATGGGACCACTTGCGGGTTATTTGACCGACAGTCCCAGCGCCTTGACCATCTTGCCCCACTTTTCCACTTCGGCATTGAACAAGGCGTCGGCCTGCGGTTGCGCGGCGATGATGGGATCGAAGCCGAGATCGATCAATCGCTTCTGAATCTCCGGCGTCTTCATGGTGTCGTTGATCGCCGCATTCAGGGCGGCGAGAATTTTCGGATCGGTCTTCGCCGGGGCGAAGAAGCCTACCCACGAGGCCGCGGTGAAGCCGGGAAATCCCTGCTCCGCATAAGTGGGGACATTCGGCACCACGGCGGCGCGTTTGTCGGCGGCGAGACCGAGCCCCTTGAGCTTGCCGCTCGCCATTTGCGCGGCCGCGGGGCCGCCGAGCGTGGTGGCGAGCAGGTCGATCTGATTGCCGAGCATGGCATTGATCGCCGGCGCGCCGCCCTGGAACGGAACGTGCTGCGCCGGGACCTTGGCGAGAAACTTGAAAAAATACGCCGCCTCGATGTGCGAGCCGGTGCCGACGCCGGCCGAACCGAAATTGATCGTTCGCCCATGCATCTGTTTGATGAATTCGGCAAGATTGTTTGCCGGGTTGCCCGGGCTCGTGGCCAGAGCCTCTGGACTGGAGGCCGGGATCGCGATGGCTGTGAGATCGGTGCGTGAAAACGGATTGTCCTGGTGCAGCGTTTCGTTGATGGCGAGCGCCGTGGTGGTGGCGAGAAGCGTATAGCCATCGGGGGCGGCGCGGGCGACGAGGCCAGCGGCCAGATTGCCGCCGGCGCCAGAACGGTTTTCAACGACCACGGTCTGGTGCAGGCGCTCGGTCAA
>JASHVN010000046.1 GCA_030044555.1 Xanthobacteraceae bacterium
GAAGGGGACATAATGACGGACTCGCTGGGTTACCGCAAAAAATTCGGCGTGGTGGCGCCCTCCACCAACACGGCGGTGCAGCCCGAATACGACGACATGCGGCCGGCCGGCGTGACCAATCATTTCGGCCGCATCCACATTCCCAACGATCCGATCAGGAACGACGACGATTTCAACCAGCTCATGGTCAACATCCGTACCGCCATGTTCGCGGCGATCGACCGGGTGATGACCTGCGAGCCGGATTATCTGATCCTCGGCATGTCGTCGGAGACGTTCTGGGACGGGCTCGAAGGCAGCGAGCGCCTGCGCGAGAAAGTCGAGGCGCATGCCGGCGTCAAAGTGGCGATGGGCTCGGATGCGAGCCAGGCGGCGCTCAAGCGGCTCGGCGGCATCAAGCGCATCGGCGTGATCACGCCCTATATGCCGCTCGGCGACGGCCAGGTGCACCGCTTCTTCACCGATTGCGGCTTCGAGATCGTGCGGCTGAAAGGCCTGTGCTGCGAGAGCCCGGTGGCGATCGCACACGTCTCCGAGCGCACGCTGCGAGACGCCATCCTGGACGTGAATGGGCCGGACGTGGACGCGGTCATCCAGGTCGGCACCAATCTGGTGATGACGCGGCTCGCGGCAACAGCCGAGTTCTGGCTCGGCAAGCCGATCGTCGCCATCAACACCGCGACCTATTGGTATGCGCTGCGGCAGAACGGCATTAACGATCAGCGCGACGGCTTCGGCTCGCTGCTGTCACGGTATTAGGACGAATGGATTCTGGGCTAGCGAACCTGAAAAACGAGCTTGCCGCGGAAGTGACGCCCCTGGCTCAGCCGATGCGCTTCGGCGGCCTGCGACAGGCGGAAAAGCTTGATCTCGGGAGGACGGATCGCTCCGGCTGCGGACAATTCGGCAATCCGGTCCATCGCCTTCCGCGACCGCGGCACCGGCGGCCGCAGCGCGGTCACATCGCTCCGGCTCGGCTGCGGCGCCTGCGCCCCCGAAGCAATGAAGGCAGCACGGCCGCCGGGCTTGAGCACCGCGAACGATTTCTCCGCGACCTCGCCGCCCACCGTATCGAACACGGCATCGCAGCCTTTCACCACCTTGGTGAAATCCTGCGCGTTGTAATCGATCACCTCGTCGGCGCCCAGCCCGCGCACATAGTCGAGGTTCGCTGCGCTCGTCGTGGTAATGACGTGGGCGCCGAGATATTTGGCGAACTGAATGGCGAAGCCGGCGACGCCGCCGGCGCCGCCTTGAATGAGAATCGTTTCGCCGCGTTGCAGTTTCAATGTGCCTTCAATGGAATCGATGGCGGTGAGACCGGTGAGCGCCAGCGCCGCGGCCTCGACATGAGGCAACCGCTCCGGCTTTTTGCCGACGACGGCGGCCCTGATCGCGATCTTCTCGCAATAGGTCCCCTCTTTGCCCGCTTCGAGAACGCCGAAGACGGCATCGCCGACCTTCAAATCGGCGGCAGCCCCGGCGCTGCCGATCACGCCGGAGAAATCACGTCCGGGAATTTGCGGAAATTTCACCTGCGCATGCCGCGCATATTCGCCGCCGCGAAATTTCCAATCGGCGGCATTGATGCTGGCGGCGTGGACATCCACGATCACCTCGTCGGGCGCGGCCACGGGATCAGGCAAGTCGCCGTATTGCAGCACGTCCGGACCGCCGAATTTTTCGATGTAAGCAGCCTTCATGTCAGCCTCGTTTGCTGTAGCTCTTTGTTTGCGCATGATCTTTTCGGAAAACCGCTTCACACTTTTCCGGATCATGCGCTAAGATTTGTCCTGCCGATGGAGCGCGATCAGCGCGACGAAGCTGAGCAACGCCGTCAACATAATGTAATAGCTCGGCGCCAGTTTCGAGCCGGTGAGATCGACGAGCGACTGGGCAAAAAACGGCGCGAAGCCGCCGAAGATCGTGACCCCGATATTGTAGCTCAGCGACATTCCGCTGACGCGTGTCGCCGTGGGAAAGAGCTTTGCCATGTAGGACGGCAGCGCGCCGCTATAGCAGGATTTCAGCAGCGAGAACCAGCACACCATGAGGATGAGCACCGCGAGCGAGGCCTGCGCGGCAAGGAACGCAAACGCCGGATAGGCCGTGATGAAAAACAGCGCCGCGGCAGCGAGCATGATCCGGCTTTGGCCGACCTTGTCGACCCAGATGCCGACGAACGGAACAACCACCGTCTGCAGCGCCGCCGCGGCGACCGCGGCCGCATAGCTCAAATATTGCGGCAGGTGCAGTTCGCGGATGGCGTAAGTCGGCATGTAGAGCAGCATGTATTGCGAGCTGGTGGAGATGATGACCGCACCGATGACGAGCAAGAGCCGCTGCCACTGCGTCTCGATGAGATCGCGGATCGGCGCGCGCGGCGGCGGCGCGGCGCGAAATTCCGGCGTCTCCTCCATGTGGCTGCGGATGTAATAACCGATGGGGCCGATCAGCAGCCCAAACGCGAAAGGAATGCGCCAGCCCCAGGCCTGCAGATCGGCGGCCGACAACGTCCCGGTGAGGAGAACGCCAAAGCCGGTGGCGATGAGCGCGGCCAGTCCCTGGCTCGACCATTGCCAGCTGGCGAAAAAGCCGGCGCGATCCGGGCGATGTTCGACCAGAAAGGTGGTGGACGAAGCGAATTCGCCGCCGACGGAAAAGCCTTGCAGGAGACGCGCGGCGATCACCAGGCAGGGCGACAAGAGGCCGAGCGACGCGTAGCTCGGCATCAGCGTCATGAGCGCCGTGCCAAGCGTCATCAGTACGATCGAAAGCGTCAACGCCGCTTTGCGTCCGCGGCGATCGCCATAATCGCCGAGGAAGATCGCACCGATGGGCCGAGCCAGAAACGAAATGCCGAAGCTGCCGTATGTCACCAGGATGGAAACGGCGGGGTTGGCGGCCGGGAAGAAGACTTTGGCGATGACGACGGCAAAGTAGCCGTAAACCAGGATTTCGTAGAATTCGAGCGCGTTGCCCAACGAGGCGGCAACGATCAGCCGTACCGCAGAGCCGGAATCGTGGGGCGTGCCATGTTTTATTGTTGCCGTACTCATTCCCGAACCTTCCCCCCGCAACGACCGACGAGGCGGCGTTGCGCCCAGCCTTAATTGTTGAGCGTAATGTTCGCCGCGGGCCCAGTCAAAAAGATCAAGCTGTGCGCGGCCGGCCGCACGCGTCGCGCGGCCCGTCAAAAAGCGATGGCGCTCAATTGGTGCTCATCGCATCCGCAGTTCCGCTCTGCGGCGTCCAGACAAAGCGCGTGGCCTGCAAGATGCCGGTCCCGATCGGGGTCGGCACCGAGACGCGGAACGGCGCCATCAGGCGGGTGCCGGAAAGCGGCGCCAGCCACAGTTCCATGCCGCGGTCGGCTTGCAGATATTTGATGGCGGACCGGGTGGGATCGTATCCCGCGAGCGGGGTGAAATAGACCGCGCAGACCACGACCGGGCCATGGTAGCCGGTCGCGGCTCTGACCTGCTCTATGCGCTTGAAGGCGAGGCCCATGTCGTAGCGCATGCGGCCGTCGAACACCGCGACCTTATGCGGGCAGGCTGCCGGACCCGACGTATCGCCGCTGCCGGGAACGTGGACGATAAGCGCGGTCATCGGGTCGACGACGCCGATGCGATAGGCCTCGGTGAGCGGCACCAGGTTCGGATTTGGCTTCGGCGGCGGCGCCACATGTTCCCTGGCCTTGCCGCCGCTGAAGGCGACTTTGATCTCTTCCGAAGCGCTGCCGTGGGTCAGGTTGACGGTGAAATTCGAAGGAACCGGCTCTTTGCCGGCGATGCTGCCGCGAGCATCGGCGACGCCGTGGCCGCGAGCAAAAATCTGCAACAAGCCTGCGGTCGCTCCGGTGGCCGCCGCCGAGAAATGGTTGCCTCTTATATCGACGGTCCAGCGGATCTCGCCGATCGGAAAGCCGAGAAGCGTCGCCGAATAGGCTGCATCGAGCTTCGCCGCGAGGCGGTTTGGTCCGACGCCGGCGTCGCTCAGCGTGACAGGCAAACCGACCGCCAAACAGATGAGAGCGAACAGACAGCACGCCGCCCGCAAGCGCAGCATCCCGTGGCGGCTGACAGAATTGCGGTGAACCGGGGGCGCGCCGCCACAAACGCCTGGTGGGGTCCTCGCCTCAAGCACTTGGGCACGCTCCACGGCAGGTTTTTTCGCGCGCTATCGTGGCTCGATCAAGGCAATGGGGCGTGCAACGGGCTAGGAGACACGTTTCAGACTGGCCGCGTAATCCTGCCAGCGCCGGAAATAAATCTCGGCAGCCTTGGCAATGGACGTGACCCCCTCGTCGTCGATATCGCGAAGCTTGCGCATCGGCGCACCGACGACGAGGGAATGATCCGGCACCGTCTTGTGCTCGCCAATCAGCGTACCTGCGCCGACTATACAGTTCGCGCCGATCTGCGCGCCGTTCATGATGATCGCCCCCATGCCGATCAGGGTATTGTTGCCGATCGAACAGCCGTGAAGAATAGCGTTGTGGCCGATGGTGCAGCCTTCGCCGATCACCAGGGGATAGCCCGGATCGGTATGCAGCGTGCAATTGTCCTGAACATTGCTGCGCTCGCCGACTTCGATCCATTCATTGTCGCCGCGAAGCACGGCGCCAAACCACACGCTGGCGCCAGCCTTGATCCGCACCTTGCCGATGAGGAGTGCGGTATCCGCCACATAACAAAAATTGGCGGGCGCCAGATCCGGTCTCTGCCCGTCCAA
>JASHVN010000361.1 GCA_030044555.1 Xanthobacteraceae bacterium
GAAGCTGAAGCCGTCGGCGCCGATGACCGCATTGCCATGCACGATCACCCGGTCGCCGAGCCGGCACTTGTGGCCGATGCGCGCGCCGGGATGCAGCAGGCAATCGGCGCCGATCGCCGCCTCCGCCCCGATGGTCACGTGCGGCATGATGGTGGTGCGGTCGCCGATGCGGGCGCGCGGACCCACCACCGCATAGGGGCCAATGCTCACCGCCTCGCCGAGGACGGCGTCGGGCGCGACCAGTGCAGTCGCATGAATGCCAATGTCGTGCTCCGGGCCCGGATCGAACAAGGCGGTCAGCTTGGCCAAGGCGATCCGCGTCTCGCCGACCGCAATGACCGCCGCGAACGAGCCGACCGGCGGCGGATTTGCAGCCGAAACCACCACCGCCCGCGCCTTGCTGCGCGCCAGCGTGGCCAGCGCCGCGCCGCTCATGGCCACGGCGAGATCGGAGGGACGCTGCGCCCATTCGGGGTGGACGACGCGGTCGATGTCGATTGTGCCATCACCCTCGAGCCGCCCGCCGAGCGCCTGTGCGATATCCTTGGTCAGCATGAATTGTCTTTGTACTATAGATGGATACGTGTGTTTCTTCGCGTGGCGCAATGGCGAGGCGGGGCGAAGTTGCGCTAGATCGCGCCGCGGGTCAACCTTTGGGCCATTCGAGAAGGAAAAACCTGGACCTTGATCCGATTCGCTCGAATTGGATCAAGGTCTAGACTGCCCTGTCGGTTGAATCACGCGGCGGACCTGTTACACCAGCGCCGCCGCGCAAAGGCGCGGCGCGAGCGGCCGCAGCGGCAATGAGCACCTACAAATCGGATTTTCTCAACGTCCTCGCCAGCCGGGGATTTATTCACCAGGTCTCGGAACCGGAGGCCTTGGACGCGCTCGCGCGCTCCTCATCGATCACGGCTTATATCGGCTTCGACTGCACAGCGCCCTCGCTCCATGTCGGCTCGCTGTTGCCGATCATGATGCTCCATTGGCTGCAGCAGACCGGCCATCGTCCGATCGCGCTCATGGGCGGCGGGACCACCCGCGTCGGCGATCCATCCGGCAAGGACGAGAGCCGCAAGCTCCTGACCGACGCAGCGATCGGCGAAAACCTCAAAGGCATCCGCTCGGTCTTCACCAAGTTCCTGAAGTTCGCAGAGAGCGGCGGCAATGCCGTCATGGCCAACAATGCCGATTGGCTCAACACGCTCAACTACATCGATTTCCTGCGCGACATCGGCCGCTACTTTTCCATCAACCGCATGCTCGCGTTCGATTCAGTGAAGCTGCGGCTCGATCGTCAGCAGGAACTGTCGTTCCTCGAATTCAACTACATGATCTTGCAGGCCTACGATTTCGTCGAGCTATTCCGGCGCCAAGGCTGCGTGCTGCAGATGGGCGGCTCCGATCAGTGGGGCAATATTGTCAACGGCATCGATCTCGGCCGCCGCCTGCACAACGCGCAGCTCTTCGCGCTGACCTCGCCGCTGATCACCACGTCGTCCGGCGCCAAGATGGGCAAGACCGCCGCCGGCGCGGTCTGGCTCAATGCCGAGCTCGTGAGCCCGTACGATTATTGGCAATACTGGCGCAACGCCGAGGATGCCGACGTCGTCCGCTTCCTGAAATTGTTCACGGTGCTGCCGCTCGACGAAATCGAACGTCTCGGCGCGCTCAAGGGCGAGGAGATCAACGAGGCGAAGAAGGTGCTCGCCACCGAGGCGACCGCGTTGGTGCACGGCCGCGCCGCGGCCGAGCAAGCCGCCGACACCGCGCGCACGACCTTTGAGGAAGGCGGGCTCAGCGCCAACCTGCCGACGATCGAAATCGGGAAAGCAGACCTGAAAGCCGGGCTCGGCGTGCTTACCGCATTCGTCAAAGCCGGCCTCGCCGCCTCGAACGGCGAAGTGCGCCGCGCCATCGCCAACAACGCCATCATGATCAACGATGCGCGTGTGAGCAGCGACAAAGCCGTGATTGGCGAGGCCGACGTCACGGCGGACGGCGTGATCAAGCTCTCGCTCGGCCGTAAGCGGCACGTTCTGCTCAAGCCGGTCTAAAGGTGTTTAGAGCTTGACCCGGGGGGATCATGCTCAAAGGAAAAATCTAGAGCTTGATCCGATTCAATCGAATTGGATCAAGGTCTAGCGACCGGGGGGATCGTTGGCGGCGTCATTGGCCGCGGGATCATTGTCGTTCGCGGCCGGATCATGCGCGTTCGCCATTGGATTTTCGCTCGCCGCCGGAAACTCGAAAATCTTGCGCAGGACGCCGGGCGCCAAGACCGAGAGGAAATTGACGTCGAGCACCGGATTACCCGGCCGGCCGACGACCTGATAGGTGAAGCCGACCAGGCCTTCCTTGCTGCCGCCCAAAATCGGGCCGACGACCGGGATCCAGCCAAACAAATTGTTCGGCCCGTAAAGCGGCACCAGCGTTCCGCGCAGATCGACGGTATCGCCGGTGTAATCGATCAATCCGTCGATGGTGCCGCCAAGCACCGGGCCGCGCACCACGCCGTCGCGCAGCGCAATGCGGCCAGGCGCGCGGGTGAAGTCGACCCGCATGCTGGAGAATTGCAGATCGTTGCTCACCTGCTGCACCGGGACCTGCGATCCGCTGGTTGCCGCACGCTGCAGCTGGGCTTCGTCATGGATGGTAAATTCGTGCACATTCAGCGTGCCCTGCTGCACGGGATGTCTGGCTGAGGGTGCGTCCATCGACAGCACCATCTGTCCGCCGTTCATGCGCTTGTAGACATCCGTGGCCCGAAACAGCGCGCCGGCGTCGGTGCTGCGCAGCAAAACCACCTGGCGGCCGTCCGCCTCGCTATGCAGATCGCCCTTGAGCAGGCCATCGCGCCCGAGCTTGGCGCTTAACCCCAGACTGCGAATTTCTCCGGATCGGCGCGACATTTTCAGATCGACATCGCTCAGCGCTTCGCCGTTGAACGCCAGCACGGCGCCGAGTTTCACGTCAAGATCGACGTCCGGCGCCGGCTCCTTGACCTTGCCGGCGTCGCGCGCCTCCCCCGATCCGCCGGTCAGGGTCTTGATGAAGCCGCGCGCGTCATAGACCTCGCCGCGCATGACGACGTGCAACGCGCCGTCCGAACTCCGATCGGCCGTCAGCGACGCCTTGTCGCCGTCGGAGAAACCGTAGGATTGGAAATTGGCCGATTGCAGCTGGCCAGCGCCGTCGAGTTCGATCGCGCCTTTGACACCGTTGCCGTCGGCGCCATCGATCGACAGATCGTCGATGCGGATCGATTGCGGCTTCTCGATCAGCGTGAGCGTCATATGGGCCGGCTTGCCGGCGGCTTTGACCCACCCCGGCAGAAAGCCGTTGATCCGCGCCGCGGTGAGGTCAGCGGTGATGGAGAAGTTGCCGTCGCGGTCGGAGCCGGTGCCGACGCGCCCGCTCAGTCGTACGGGAATGGCGCCGCTGATCGTGTCGCCCGGATCGAGGCCAAGGCTGTGACGCGCGGCGGCGTCAAGCGTACCGCGGAGCCGGACATCGGCCTCGGTATCGCCGCGCGCCTGGGAATATTCGAGAGTGGCCGGCGCGCCCGCGATCCTCACGTCGCCTTTGAACTGGAAGCCTTGCGGATTGGCGGTCACGCGCAGCGCCGTGGCGTCGAGGCGCTGCCCCATGATCATATTGTCGGCGGAGAAATTGCTGGCATCGACGGCGATCGAATAGTTGGTCGATCCGGGCGGCAGATTCGGCTTCAGCGGCATCGCCAGCGCAACCTGCGCGGTCATGGTTCCGCGGACCGTCGCCGGATCAAACGGCGCGTGAGCCACCTCGTTAAGCCGATCCATGGCCAACAATTCGGCCGCGGCGCGGACCTGACCGTCCAGCTTGAAGTGCACTTGCGCGGGCGGGTCGTGCACCGTGGTGTCCGGGACTTCGAACAATCCGGAGGACATCACAAGCTTGCGTCCTGACGGCAGATCGGCGGTGGCCTTGCCCAGCATGACCTTGGCGTCGCGGCCGACGATGTGAACGGTAAGGTCGGCGCCGTTCAGCGCAGGCAGCCCTTCGACCGGCTGGATCACGCAATTGGTGGCCCACGCGTCGAGCGACAATCCGTTATTGGGGATCGGCGGACCGCCCTCCCGCAGTGTCTCGATCGGCGCATTCACCGCGATCGTGATATGATCGAGGGTGCCGCTGACCAGATGCTGAATGAACCAGCCGCGCACCTTGGAATTCACGAAGACCGGCCATAGACGCTCGGCATCTTCGACCGACATGCGCTTGCCGGCGAAGCCTGCATTCAGGCGTACGTCGCCGCCCGAATAATCGACGTTGCCGGACATAAACACGCTGACGTCGGTGTTGCCGAAATCGCCCTCATCGACGACGAAGCGCTTCTTGGTCGGATCGAAGCTGCCGCTCACGGCTATGCGGTTGAGGATCAACGGATCGCTGGCGCGGCCGGGAGTGCCGAACATCGCCGTGCCGCCGCCGATCTTGAAATGCCATTCGGCGCCGGACTGCTGCGGGACTTCCACCTCGCCGAGCAGCGTCAGCCGGTTGGCGCCGGACACGATCTGGAACGGCACCGAGAGCAGCCGCTGCGCGAAATTCCAATTGAACTTGAACTCGGCGCGATCGAAATCGATACGGCCGCTGGGGTCGTTGACATCGCCCAGATAGCCTGGGCCGGCAACGATCCGCCCGGTCAGTGTTCGCGGCACGCCGTCGGCGCCGATTTCGGCATGGACGCTCGCGGACAGCGGCAGCGTCGTGTCGAGATTTCCGTCGGCAAAATGCAAGGCGCGCAGGAGCCCCCTGCCCGGTACCTGGCGGGCCTCGATATCGACGCTGCGCAAGCCGTCATGGATGGGCTTGATGGCGGCGACCAATGCCCAGGGCTTCTTGGCGTTTTCCGCGCCCAGCCGCACGACAACGCCGCCGCCGCGCGGCCGCTCCAGGCTCAGCCGGATATTGGTCAGCGACCAATTCTTGCCGCTGCGCTCGTCGTCGACAGTGAGCGTCCCCTCCTTCAGCCCGAGCTCGCGCAGATCATGGCCGTCAAGGCCGACTTCGCCAATCCCGTCGATCCAGGTCAAAAGCGCCGCCAGAATGTCGCTGGTCCGATGCAGCGGCGCCGGCGCGGCGTCGGCCGCAGGGACAGTGTGCGGGGCGGCAAGCGCGTGGGGACGGGCATTCCCCGATCGTCGCGGCAGCGCAAGATTTGCCTCTGCGCCGGCGTCGGCGACAACGACCGGCACCGTGGCGGTGGCGATCGGATGCTTGTCGGCCCCGGCGAAAATCGTCACCGCGCCATCGTGATCGATGCGGACGTTCACCTGCGCGCCGACCAGATTGAGGCTTACGGCATGCACGTGGCCGGTGAGCAAACCCAGAGCAGAGACGTGGACCTCGGCCTTCGGCGCCTTGGCGACGATGGCACCATTGGCGTCGCGCACGACGATGTCGCGAATGCGCACGGCGGCTCCGCCATTCTCCGTGCTTTCGATCTGCGTGCCGCCGATTTCGACATGGTCCTGGCTGCCGAAATTGTCCTGGATCGCCGATGCCAGCCATGGGGTGACCACGTCGATCTGAATCGGTCCGCTGGAGAGCCGCCACCACAGTCCGAGGACGGCGAAGAGAAGCACAGCCACCACGGCGCCGCTGCCGATGGCAACGCGCCGGATGAGGCACTTGTGTCGCGCCAGCAGTCGCCGGTAGGCAATGAGATAGCGGCTATCGCCGAAGCGGTCGCCGCGCCGGGTCCCTGCAAGGCCACGCCGACGCGGATGTACGACCGTGACAGGCTCACGCCGGGGGGGCGTCGCCTGTACGACAGTGACGGGCTCCCGCCGCGGACCCGTCCCGTTGTACCGATCCTGGTTCGCCATTCCCCCTCGGGCGTCCCCTCGTCCGTGGTGCCTCAGAATAGCCTTCCCGGCCCTCGTGCTCGACCACCCCCGCCGACACGCTTATTCTGCTAGCTTACCATGCCGCTGCGAAAGCGTCGAAAGGAAGGCCACATGCCAGAACATAAGGTGAAAGGCGAAGGCGCAGCGCCCGCGCCCGGCGCAAAAGCGCCAGCCTTCACGCTGCCGCGCGATGGCGATGGCACCGTTTCGCTTGCTGATTTCGCCGGGCGCATGCTGGTCCTTTATTTCTATCCGCGCGCCGACACATCGGGCTGCACCAAGGAAGCGATCGACTTCACCCGCCACAAGGCCGCTTTCAGTCGCGCCGGCGCTGAAATTCTCGGCGTGTCTGCCGACCCGGTCCCGGCGCAAGACGCGTTCAAGGCCAAGCACAAGCTTTCCATCGCGCTCGCTTCGGACGAGAAGCACCGCATGCTCGAGGCGTATGGCGTGTGGCAGGAAAAATCGATGTACGGGCGAAAGTTCTTCGGCGTGGTACGCACGACTTTCCTCATCGGTCCCGACCAGCGCATCGCCAAAGTGTGGCCCCGCGTTTCGGTCGACGGTCACGCCGAAGCGGTGCTCGCCGCCATCAAGGCGTTGTAACCCGCGGTACGATTTGCCGAATCATTTACTGCGGCCGCAAAAATCGCGGCAGCGATTTCCGTAATATTAACCATAACGGTTTCAAATGCGCTCCCCAGGGTTCGGCCGGCGCGGTTCAGCCGGTCAGTGGGAGCGTCAATGTTGCAGTGGACAGCGTTACTGACCCGACACAGCGCGCGCGCGCATCAGCTGAGCCGCGCGCCGGTGCGCCGGATCGAATCGCGCCGCACACATCATCACCCGGTTGCTCGCACTGATTATACGATCGTGCATGCGGGCCGGCAGGTCCGCTTCGGGCCGGTGGTATTTTGGATCGCGGTAGGCACTGTCGTCATCATGGCCGGCTGGTCGATCACGACCGCCACCTATTTCGCCTTCCACGACGATGTCATCAAAGGCCTGCTGGCGCGCGAGCAGACGCAGCAATACGCTTACGAGGACCGGATCGCCGATTTGCGCGCCGAAATCGACCGCGTCACCAGCCATCAATTGCTCGATCAAGATCAGTTCGACGCCAAGCTCGATGAGCTGCTGCGCCGGCAGGCAGCGCTCGAATCGCGCGCGAGCGCGCTCAGCGGCGCCGCCGACCCGATGGCCACGGGTTCGATCAGACCGGCGGCCCACGCCAACGCCGATGCGGCGGAACCGCCGGAAGCAGTCGGCGATATGCTGTTTACCCCGCACCCGCTCGACGACGGCAAACAATCGAGCATCGCCAAAAAACTCAAAGACGTCGAAGCCTCGCTTGATCGGGTCGAACGCGACGAAACCGCCACGCTCGATCGCATGCAGGCGCGCTACGACAACAAAACGCGCACGGTGCGCAAAGTGCTCGACGGCCTCGGGCTTCGATTCCACGCGATACCGGCCGAAGGGGTCGGCGGCCCGTTTGTTCCGGTCAGACTGCCGCCGGCGAACGAGAGTTTTGCCCGGGCGCTGACGCGGGTGAACATTGCGCGCGCTCAGGCTGACGATCTCGACAACACGCTCAAATACGTGCCGCTGCGCCGGCCACTCGCCGGCGAACTGGAAATGACCTCGCCGTTCGGCGTGCGCATCGATCCCTTCTTGCATCAGCCGTCGATGCACACCGGCATGGATTTCCGCGCCAATGTCGGCGATTCGATTTACGCCACCGCCGCCGGCAAGGTGACCAAGGCCGGCTGGGATGGCGGCTACGGCCAGATGGTCGAGATCGATCACGGCGAGGGATTGGCCACGCGCTATGGTCACATGTCGGAAATCGACGTCACCGTGGGGCAGAAGGTTCGTATCGGGCAGATCATCGGCCGCGTCGGCACGACCGGCCGCTCGACCGGCCCGCATCTGCATTACGAGGTGCGCGTCAACGGCGAGGCGGTCAATCCGGAGAAATTCCTCGC
>JASHVN010000362.1 GCA_030044555.1 Xanthobacteraceae bacterium
GGAATGGTGCGAAAAATCCGCACCTGCTCGCCATGTTTCAGCTTGGTCTGGAACCCTACCATGTTGAACAGCGTGCCGAGTTTGTTGTCCTGGCGCAGCTGCACCACGGCGTAGGGCCTTTCGGTCGGCTGGCGGGGATCATGCAGCCCAAACGGCTTCATCGGCCCATGGCGCAAGGTTTCGCGGCCGCGCTCGGCCATGATTTCAATGGGCAGGCAGCCGTCGAAATACGGCGTTGCCGTCTCGAACTCGTGAAACGCGATTTTTTCGCCGGCTAGGAGCGCATCGACGAAGGCCTCGTATTGGGCGCGGGTGAGCGGGCAGTTGATGTAATCGGCGCCCGAGCCTCCCGGACCGGCCTTGTCGTAGCGCGACTGGAACCACGCGATATCGAAATCGATGGTGTCGCGATGCACGATCGGCGCAAGGGCGTCGAAGAAGGCCAGAGCATCTTCGCCGGTGATTCCACGGATCGTGTCGGCGAGAGCAGGCGAGGTGAGCGGCCCGGTGGCGACAATGACGCTGTCCCAATCCGGCGGCAGCGCCAAGACTTCCTCGCGGTGAATTTCGATCAATGGCTCCGCGTCCAACGCGGCGGTGACCGCAGCGGCGAAGCCCTCGCGGTCGACCGCCAAGGCGCTTCCTGCCGGCAGCTTGTGGGCGTCTGCTGTCTGCATCACCAGCGAGCCGAGAAGCCGCATCTCGGCGTGTAAAAGCCCGATGGCGCTGCCTTCGGCGTCGTCCGAGCGGAATGAGTTCGAGCACACGAGTTCAGCGAATTTGTCGCCCTTATGCGCGGCGGTCGAGCGAACCGGGCGCATCTCATGCAGCGCCACCGGCGCGCCGCAGCGGGCGATCTGCCAGGCGGCTTCCGCACCGGCAAGGCCGCCGCCAATGACGTGGATTGGTTGGAACGAGCGCATCGACCGCAAATTAGGCGTCTGGCCGCAAAGCGGCAATGGTTGGGCCGCATGCACACGGCCCGCCTTGACCCGTAAACATATATGATCGATATATGTTACGAATTCCATGAGGCCGCGTGCCGGCGATAGAGGTCAACAATGAGTTCCGACTCCGAAGCGGGAATGGCCCGGCGCAACTTGCTCGTTATGGACATCGTTGAGCGGACCGGCATCGATGCCGCCATGATCGAGACTCTTGTCCGCGCGTTCTATGGCCGGGCACGGCTTGATCCGCTCATCGGTCCCATTTTCGAGCGCCACGTTGCGGACTGGGACGCCCATATGTCGCGGATGTGCGACTTCTGGTCGGCGGTCGCATTGATGAGCGGCCGCTATCACGGTCAGCCGATGACGGCGCATCTGCCGCTTCCCATTGACACGCCGCATTTCGATCGCTGGCTCGAAATTTTCGGGCAAACCGCGCGGGATGTCTGCCCGCCGGCAGCCGCGGCGCATTTCATCGACCGCGCGTATCGCATCGCCGATAGTCTTGAAATGGGCATCGCCACGCAAAAAGGAGAAATCAGGGGGCGACGAAAGCCGCCGCGCGACGTCGTGCCGCAAAGCGATGAGGTCGCGTAAATCAGACGTGGTTCGGAGATTTCACCAATGCGCCTCACCACCTTCACCGATTATTGCTTGCGCGCGCTGATCTTTGTCGCGCTCAAGGGCGACGAAGCGGCAACGATCGATGAGATTGCTGAGCACCACAAAATCAACCGCAATCACCTGGTGAAAGTGGTGTTCCGGCTTGGCCAGCTCGGCTATCTGAACACGTCGCGCGGAAAGGGCGGGGGCATCCGCCTGGCCCACGATCCGGCGAAGCTCAATCTCGGTAAGCTCATCCGTCAGACCGAGGGAGAGTTTGCCCTGGTCGAGTGCTTTCAAGAGCGGGATTGTCTCTGCGTCATCGAACCCGCCTGTGTGCTCAAGAGCGCATTGCGCGCGGCGCTGGCGGCCTTTTTTGAGGTCCTCGACCGCTATACGCTCGCCGATCTGGTGAAACCGAGCCGCAACCTCGCGCGCCTGCTTGCGGTGCCCGGCTAGTGGTCCGATTCTGCCTCTCATGCGAATGTTAGGATGAGGCGGGCGAGGCGCTGCCCATGAGTATAAGCACGATACTGTCAGAGGCTATTCTGTCGACGCCGTCGGATGCGATCGTTGCCGCCGATCACGACGGCATCATCCGCTTTTGGAATCCCGGCGCGCAGCGCCTGTTCGGCTATTCGGCGGATGAAGCTATTGGCAAAACCCTCGACCTGATCGTCCCGGAGCGGCTGCGGGAGCGCCATTGGGACGGATATCGCCGGGTCATGGCGACCGGCAAAAGCCGCTACGGCGTCGCCGATGTGCTCTCGGTTCCGGGGTTGCGCAAGGACGGAACAACGATTTCGGTCGAGTTTACCGTCACGCTGCTGCTGAGCGAAGGCCGCCCCGTCGGCATCGCCGCGATCATGCGCGACGTCAGCAGCCGGTTCGAGGAGATGCGCGCGCTTAAGCGCAGGCTCGCCGAACTGACCAAATCCGCGACGTAACGCGGAGCGCGCGACGCGGCTAGACGACCACTTCTTGGTGACCACTATTGGCGCACCTGGACGCCTCTGCTATAGGCGGGATGTTGCCGGGCGGGAGCATTCGGCCCGCAGGAGATTGCCGCCCGATGTCGGTTGATTCCGAGACTGTCCGCCGCGTGGCGCACTTGGCGCGGATTGCGGTTGCCGACGACGAGGTCGACTCGCTTGGTGGCGAGCTCAATGCCATTCTAGCGTTCGTCGACCAGCTTCGCGAGGTGGACGTTAGGGGGGTCGAACCCATGACCTCGGTCACGCCCATGGCGATGAAGATGCGCCAGGATGAGGTGAGCGACGGCGGCATCGCGGATGCGATCGTGCAAAACGCGCCGGCGCGCGAGGATCACTTCTTTTTGGTTCCGAAAGTGGTGGAATAGCCATGTGCCTGGCCTGCGAACAAGACGCCATTTGGTTCGCTTATCTGGAAAGCCAGGGGCTGCTGAAGCCTGACGACCCGGCGGCCGTGGACGCTCTGTTTAGCGCATTCCCCGTGCAGCCCTTGCCGATGCAGGAGCAGGGCGAGCAGAGCGGGAATGAGCCGGCCAAGGTTCCGGCGAAGATTGCTGAAAACAATCCATTTTCCTGCGACGATCCCACCACGAGTGCGGCGGATTTGAAGTTCCTACAGCCTAGCCGCAAACCAGAATAGGAACTTCAAATCCCAAAGCCGCACTAGAACTTTAATTGCTAGTGCCCTTTTGATTTCGAAGTTCGCATCAAACAATTCCGGAGCCACATGCGAACTTCGAAATCAGGACACTAGATGAACGCGCTGACCTCGCTTTCGCTGGCGCAGGCGCGCGACGCCCTGCGCAAGCGGGAATTTTCCGCGACAGAACTCGTTGAGGCGTATCTGGCGGCTGTCGAACAGGCGCGCGCTCTCAATGCATTCGTGCTGGAGACGCCGGATCGCGCGCACGCCATGGCGGAAAAATCGGACGCGCGGCTTGCAAGAGGCGAGGGCGGTCCGCTGGAAGGCCTGCCGCTGGCGATCAAGGACCTGTTTTGTACGGAAGGCGTGCGCACGACCGCCAGCTCGCGAATCCTCGAAAATTTTGTTCCCGCATACGAGTCGACCGTAACCGCAAATCTGTGGCGCGACGGCGCGGTGTTGCTCGGCAAAACCAGCAACGACGAATTCGCCATGGGCTCGTCGAACGAGACGTCGTGCTTTGGACCGGTCATATCGCCCTGGCGCCGGCGCGGCTCGGCGCAAGGATTGGTGCCCGGCGGGTCCTCCGGCGGCTCGGCTGCCGCGGTGGCGGCCGGCCTCTGCGCCGGCTCAACCGGCACCGACACTGGCGGCTCGATCCGCCAGCCGGCATCGTTTTGCGGCATCGTCGGCCTGAAGCCGACTTACGGCCGCTGCTCGCGTTGGGGCACCGTCGCGTTCGCCTCCTCGCTCGACCAGGCCGGGCCATTTGCCCGCACGGTGCGCGACTGCGCGATCCTGCTGCGCTCCATGGCGGGAAACGATCCCAAGGATACGACTTGCGTCGATCTGCCGGTGCCCGATTACGAGGCCGCCGTCGGCGCGTCGGTCAAGGGAAAGCGCATCGGCATCCCAAAGGAATACCGCGTGCCGGGCATGGCGGCGGAACTCGAGACGCTGTGGGAGCGCGGCGCGCAATGGCTCAAGGATGCGGGCGCGGAGACTGTCGAGATTTCCCTGCCGATGACCAAATATGCGCTGCCGGCCTACTATATCGTCGCGCCGGCGGAGGCATCGTCGAACCTCGCGCGCTATGACGGCGTGCGCTACGGGCTGCGCGTTGCTGGCAGCGACATCACCGACATGTATGAGCGCACCCGCGCTGCCGGCTTCGGCAAGGAAGTGCGCCGGCGTGTCATGATCGGCACGTACGTGCTCTCCGCCGGTTATTACGATGCCTATTATTTGCACGCGCAAAAGGTGCGCACGCTGATCAAGCGCGATTTCGAGCGATGCTTCGCCGACGGCATCGATGCCGTTCTGACGCCCACAACGCCGTCGGCCGCTTTCGCCATCGGCGAAAAGGGAAGCGTCGATCCGGTCGAGATGTATTTGAACGACATTTTCACCGTGACGGTGAACATGGCCGGGCTGCCGGGCATTTCCGTGCCCGGCGGCCTCGACGCCCAGGGCCTGCCGCTCGGCCTGCAACTGATCGGCCGTCCCTTCGATGAGGAGATGCTGTTCGCGCTCGGTGCGGTTATCGAGAAAGCGGCGGGGCGCTTCACGCCGCAGCGGTGGTGGTGATCGCCGCTGCCTCCAGCCACGAGGCGCAGGAGTTCCGGGCGTTGCCGGTCAAATTAATAGTTTTGCCCCGCTTAACGTGAAGCTTCGCCCGGCGGAAGCGTCCATACGGGGAGTTTAACTAAAATCCGGCGCGCGTTTCACCATTGCGGCTTGGCAGCACGCGATATTGAACGAGTTGCCATCGTACGCATTGAACCGAATTGACGCTCGACGCTTGAAGAGGGAGGCCGCCGCAAAGGTCAGCGCACACGGAGTTTTGTTTTCCAATTGCGGCCTTCATCCTAACGCGCGGCGGCCGCAATTGGGCAAGCCTCGAATCGAGGAGCAATACGATGAAGATGGACTCTGCACTCGTCGAACAAACGCTGAGCCAAATCCAGGCCCAGGCGATTCCCGAGGATCATCCCGCATTGGCGAAACTGAAGGACTTGTTTGGCGATCACACGTTTTTCCTCGATCCCAGCGGGCTCAACATCATTGAGCCGATGGAGGAACGGCCACAGACCGGCATGGTGGTGAACGTGGCGAGCTGGGACGATGACGATCCGCCGCATCTTTTGGCGCACGCGCCGGAATCGACGAACGTGGTGATCGAATTCGGGCAAACGCACTAAAGCGGTCGCTGCGGGGCGGTCGCGGCGGCCAATATTTGCATCCGCGTTCGGCTGCCTCTTACGCGAATGTTTGAATCAAGGGACCACTAGCTGGTCTGCGCCGGTGGCGCGCCGGCCTTCCGGTCGGATGTGTCGACGATCTCGTTGCGCCGGCGCGGCAGCGCTTCGGGATGCGCGCTCTGCAAGAATGTAATCAACTTTTCGCGAAGCTCGGCCGTCAGGTTGCCGGTGACGGCGGCGGAATCGGAATCGAGCACAATGTGAACCTCGATCGCCTCGGCGCTCACATTGGTGACCTGCACGCTGGTCACCCGCGCATGGCCGAGTTTTGCGTCGGCGACAAGCGCGGTGGCCTTCTTGCGAATGAGGTCGACCGGGGCGGCATAGTCGAGATAAAGCACCACGGTGCCGATTGTGGGGGCGGCTTGCCGCGTCCAGTTGAAGAACGGCTGTTGAATGAAAAAATTGAGCGGGACGATGAAGCGCCGCTGATCTTCCAGTCGGATCACCACGTAGGTGGCGGTTATCTCTTCAATCCAGCCGTACTGGTTCTGCACCGTGACGGCATCTTCAAGCCGGATCGGCTGGGTGACGGCGAGCTGCACGCCGGCGATGAGGTTGCTCAGCACCGGCTGGGCGGCGAGACCAAAGACCACGCCGGCAATGCCGGCGGAGGCGAACAGGCTCACGCCGTACTGGCGCACGGCATCGAACGTCATCAGTGCGGATCCCAGGGTGACGATGACAATGACCGTATCAAGAGCGCGCAGCAGAACCTGCACTTGCGTGACATGCTTGCGGGCGAGGAGATTGTCGTCGATGTCGAGGCGAAACCGCAGCAAATAAAAGTTGGCGCCGATATGCGCCGCCGTCAGCGCCATCCAACCGAGCAGGCAAATTGTTCCCAGCAGCAGAAAGCGCGCGATCAGCATCTTGGTTTCGGCGTCGAGCGGCGCCGGCGGGAGCGCGATCGCCAGGGCAATGAGCAACAGCGCGAATCGCGTCGGGTTTCTGGTCTGTTCGAGCAGCGAGCGAAGGTACGGGCGACGCTCGCGCAACAGCCGGTGCAGGCCGGCAAGGATGGCGGCGTGCACGAGCCATGCTACCGCCGTCGTACCCACCAGGATCACCAGCGATACGGCCCATGCGGGCGCGAAAGAAAGCGCGTTCCTGACGGCGCTCAAGATCGCGCGGACATGCTGGACGAAATCGTTCGGCATCGCTTTGACTATACCTTTAAACGCGGGGGAAAACGCGCGTGTCGCGGTGTGGTTCGCGCCGTGGGCCTCGGGTTCGCCCCATTGCGCGCTGGACAGCCCGGCTGCGCGATGGCATTTAGCGGCCGTATTCGAAGCAGATCTCAGATCAACGGCAGACGATGAAGAGCTTTTTGCTGCGCATCTTCACCTGGTGGAATAGCCAGACCTTTGGCACCCAATTGTCGACCGCGCTTTACGGGGAGTTCGTCGGCGAGGACGAATTCGGCAATCGCTATTATCGGACCAAGGGCGGCAAGATCGATCCGACGCTCGGTATCGAGCGGCGCTGGGTGATCTATTCCGGCATCGCCGAACCCACCACCGTGCCGCCGAGCTGGTTTGGCTGGCTGCACCACACGGTCGACGTTCCGCCCACGCAGGAGAAACCCAAGGCCTACCGTTGGGAGAAGCCGCATCGTCCCAATCTCACCGGGACGGCGGGTGCTCATCGGCCCAGCGGCTCGACGTTGGGGCTAGGACGTCGCCCCAAGGCGACCGGCGATTACAAAGCGTGGACGCCGGGAAATTGAGGTTTGGCGCCGCCCTTCATCGCGGACAAGCGATGGGCCTGCACGACCGGGCGGCGATGGCTGACCCTGAATTGCCGCAATCGGAATGTTAACCCGACCCCGATGGGGACGCGCGACGGCTGATTTGCGCGCTTTTTTCATGCTCCGTATCGCCACACTCGTGCTTGTAATCGGCGGAACCCTTATGGCGGGGCCGGCGCTGGCGCAGTTCGGCAGCCTCTTTGGCGGCGGCGACGCGCCGCCGCGTCCGCCGGCCGATATTCCCAACGGATACCCGCAGCAGCCGCCGCCTCCGCAATATCCGGATCAAACTCAGCCGGCCTACCCGGGGCAGAGCCCTGCATACCCGGCTTCTCCGGCCTATCCGAGCCAGCCCCCTTCGGCCTATCCGGCCGCGCCGCCGCCGTCGGCGGCAATTGAGTCTCAACCCTTGCCGGCACCGCCAGGGAGTTCGGTGGTGCCGCCGTCCAGACCTGTTCAGCCTAATCCGCAGCCGCCGCCGGCTCCCACTCAGCGCGCGATAGCAACTCCACCGCCGCCGAGTTCGTCGGCTCCGCCTCCGGCAGCTGCAGCGGCCGCGCCGGAGGACGATACGGTCGTCGAGCCGCCGACCGCCCACATCGACAATCGACGGGCGGTGTTTGCCGGCCTCGATAAGATCACCGGCCGCACCATCAAATTTGATGCCGCCATTGGCGAGACCGTGCAATTCGGGGCGCTGCAGGTCACCCCACGGGCCTGCTATACGCGCCCAGCGACCGAGGCGACGAATACAGATGCTTTCGTCGAAGTCGACGAGGTGACGCTGAAGGGCGAAATCAAGCGGATCTTTACCGGCTGGATGTTCGCCTCCAGCCCCGGCCTGCACGCCGTCGAACATCCCATCTACGATGTCTGGCTGACCGACTGCTCGTCGCCGGTCGAGACGTCGCTCGCCGAGTCCGGCGCGGAGACGGCTCCGGCGCCTGTCAAGCCACGCCGTGCAGGGCCGCCGCTAAGGCAGCGAACACCGCCGCCGCAGCAGCCCGTGGCCGCGCCTTTGGACTAGACTTTGAACGAGACATTCGCCGGAGCGGCCTTTTCGGTTCAGGCGATGCCGAGGCAGTCGAGCGCGACCTTGCCGGAAACCGGCCGATCGAGCGCCAGCGCCCCGAAGTCTCCTTCGCCGACGAGCGCGGCATCGAGCAGCTTGTGGTAGGCCGGCCGCGCGACTTCGGTGGCGCCGAACGTTCGCAAATGGTCGGTCACAAACTGCGTATCGAGCAGGCTGAAATGACCGGCTTTCAGCCGCGCCACCAGATGGACGAGCGCCACCTTTGAAGCGTCGCGGGCGCGGTGGAACATGCTCTCGCCGAAAAAAGCCCGTCCGAGGCTGACGCCATAAAGACCGCCCACCAGCCGGTCGCCCTCATAGGCCTCCACCGTGTGACAGTCGCCGCGTTCATAGAGTTTGCGATAGAGGTTGTGGATGCGGCCGTTGATCCAGGTCCGCATGCGGCCGGGCGCCGGCTGCGCGCAGCCGGCGATCACTGCGTCGAAGTCGCGGTCAACACACACCGTAAAGCTGTCGGAACGAACGGTGCGAGCGAGCCGGCTCGACACATGGAACTTCTCGATTGGAATAATGCCGCGCCGTTCCGGTTCGATCCAATAGAGCGCGGGATCATCGGCGCTCTCTGCCATAGGAAAAATGCCGCACGCATAGGCCTTGAGCAGAACCTCCGGCGTGATGTCGATGAGCGCGGATTCGCGGCTGGCCATGGTCAATGCGTTTATCCGGCACTGGGCTCGTGGTTCAAGTAGGCCGGTTTCTGCAGACTCTTCCCGTCTGCTTTTGAGTTAAGCGCGCCACATCCAGCGAACAAGCCGAGCGCATC
Source organism: Xanthobacteraceae bacterium (assembly GCA_030044555.1). Taxonomy (GTDB): domain Bacteria; phylum Pseudomonadota; class Alphaproteobacteria; order Rhizobiales; family Xanthobacteraceae; genus BOG-931. Next base: position 9,053 of record JASHVN010000362.1, read on the forward strand.
CCAACGCGGTCGCAGCGGCTGTTAACCGATCGCAAAGCATAAACTGGCTAAGATTTTAATCGGGTTGAACGGTTTTTCCAGCCGTGCGTTTCGGTTTTGCGGAGACTAAAAATCGAAAGAATACGCCCCATGGAACCGAGCGCGAAAGGTTGCGACAAGAAGATTCGGGTCCTGCTCGTCGAAGACGAGTTCCTGATTGCCGAGTGGGTGGCGGAGTGTTTGTCCGAACAGGGCTTTGTCGTGCGGACCGCGAGCAATGCGCGTGACGCCCTGCGGCAGCTGGCCGCCGCGCCGGCCGATGTTCTGTTCACCGACATCAACCTGCTGGACGGCATGGATGGCGTCGCGCTCTCCCATAGCGCACGCGAATTGTTGCCGGATCTGCCGGTGATCTATGCCTCAGCACAGGTGGCCAGCCTCGCTCCGGAAGCGAGCGTCCCCGGCGCGGTTTTTCTGCGCAAGCCCTATGAACCGGAAGCGGTGGCGCGGCTCATTGCGCGCGCGGTGCAAACGGTGGAGGCAGAAACCGCAAAGGTGCAGACGGTAAAGGCGCCCGCCTTCGCGTAAGGGCGTGCTCGAGACTCCACTCAGCCGCGCGCCAAAAACGCTTCCAGCCAGTGGATGTGATAGTCGCCGTCGATGATGTCCTTTTCCTGCGCCAAGGCGCGGAACAGAGGCAGCGTCGTCTCAATGCCTTCGATCACGAATTCGTCGAGCGCACGACGCAGCCGCATCAGGCATTCGCTGCGGGTCTTGCCGTGAACGATGAGCTTGCCGGCGAGCGAATCATAGAACGGAGGGATCGCATAACCGTGGTAGACGGCGGAATCGACCCGCACTCCCAGTCCGCCGGGCGGATGGTAGTGGATGATCTTGCCCGGCGAGGGACGGAATGACACGGCATTCTCGGCGTTGATGCGGCACTCGATGGCGTGGCCGTGGAACTTCACGTCGCCTTGCGTGAGCGCGAGGTCGTTGCCGTCGGCGACGCGGATCTGCTCGAGGACGAGATCGATGTCGGTGATCATCTCGGTCACCGGGTGCTCGACCTGAATGCGCGTATTCATCTCGATGAAATGGAACGCGCCGTCGTCGTAGAGGAACTCGACCGTGCCGACGCCGAGATACTTGATCTCGCGCATGGCCGCGGCGACGGTTTCGCCGATGGCGTCGCGCGCCGCGGTGTTCAACGCCGAGGAGGGGCCTTCCTCCCAGACTTTCTGGTGGCGGCGTTGCAGCGAGCAATCGCGCTCGCCGAGATGGATGGCGCGGCCCTTGCCGTCGCCGAGAACCTGAATCTCGATGTGGCGCGGCCGCTCGAGATATTTTTCCAGGTAGACGGTGTCGTCGCCGAAGGCCGCTTTGGCTTCCGAGCGCGCCATCGCCACCGCCGAAGCGAGCTCGGCTTCGCTGCGGACCACCTTCATTCCGCGTCCGCCGCCGCCGGAAGCCGCTTTGACCATCACCGGGAAGCCGATGTCACGGGCCATTCGCCGCGCCTCGTCGTCGCTGCCGACGTCGCCATCGGAACCGGGAACGACGGGAATGCCGAGACTTTTCGCGGTGCGCTTGGCGGCGATCTTGTCGCCCATGAGCCGGATGTGCTCGGGCCGCGGACCGATGAAGTGCACATTGTGGTCGGCAAGGATTTCGGCAAAGCGCGCGTTCTCCGACAGAAATCCGTAGCCGGGATGTACCGCGTCGGCGCCGGTGATCTCGCAGGCGGCGAGGATGGCCGGAATATTGAGATAGCTGTCCTTGGCGGGCGGCGGACCGATGCAGACGCTTTCATCAGCGAGCCGCACGTGCATGGCGTCCTCGTCGGCAGTCGAATGCACGGCGACGGTGGCGATGCCGAGCTCCTTGCAGGCGCGCAGCACGCGCAGTGCGATCTCCCCACGATTGGCGATCAGAATTTTATCGAACATCGGATCGGCTCAGCACAGTCAACAGCGAGTGGCGGATTCGCCAAGAGGGACATTCTTCATCAGCGGGCAGGCCGTTCGCTACGCGCCATTCGCAACGCGCCCTTATTCGATGATCATCAGCGGTTCGCCGTACTCGACCGGCTGGCCGTCTTCGACCAGAATTTGGATCACGGTGCCGGAGCGCGGCGCCGGTATCTGATTCATCGTCTTCATCGCCTCGATAATGATCAGCGTTTCGCCGGCCTTCACCTGGCTGCCGATGTCCACAAAGGGCCGCGCTCCGGGCTCCGCGGCCCGATAGGCCGTGCCCACCATCGGCGAGGCGACCAGTCCGGGGTGAAGCGTCGGATCCAATGCTGCCGGTGCAGCCGTGACATTGGGCAACGGAGCGGGCTGCTCCGCCTGCCGCGCCCGCGACCCGTTGGCGGCAAGATTGCGGGCGACGCGAATGGCGACACCGTCCTGCTCGATGGCGATCTCGGTCAGTCCGGTTTCCTCGAGCAGCCGTGCCAGTTCACGGATTACTTCATGGTCGACGAATGGACTTTTAGGCGGACTGTTGGACATCGCGAATTCCCGGCTGGCGCGCCGCGATCATTCTTTGGCGCCGATCATGGCAGCGAGGCCGGCGATCGCCAGCGCGTAGCCGTCGACTCCGAAACCGCAAATGACCCCGCGCGCAGCGCGTGACACGTAGGAATGCCGGCGAAACGATTCGCGAGCATGAATATTGGTGATGTGAATTTCGATAATTGGCGCCTTCAAGACGTACAAGGCGTCGAGAATGGCGATGGACGTCGTTGTGTAACCGGCTGGATTGATGATGAGACCTGCGGCGTTCTTGGCGTGCGCCTGTTGAATCCAATCGACAATCTCACCCTCGTGATTGGATTGCCGGAACTCGACCGCAAGCCCGAACCGCTCTGCGGCCGTGCGGCAAAGCTTCTCGACGTCGGCAAGCGTGGCGCGGCCGTAGAGTTCCGGCTCGCGCGCGCCGAGCAGATTGAGATTGGGTCCGTTGACCACATAGATGGTGTTGGGCACTGGGATGGTGTTAGGCACTTGCGCTTCCGGCTGTCATCGGCGCCTGCGCAGGCAAACGCCCACAGCGCCACGCCCGTTATAGGGAAGGGCCGCGCAAAGGGGAAGCCGCGCGGCCCAAAGCCTGTGGCGAAGAGCTGATCCGCGGCGACGTGCCGGCGGCAGCAACCGCTATTTCTCTGCCGCCGCGATCTGGTCCTGCAATTTGTCGAAGCCAATCGCGCCGACAATGAGATGATCGCCGATCACGTAGCTTGGCGTGCCGTCGACCCCGATTGCGTCGGCGAGCTTCATGTCTTCGTCGATCGTGGTCTGCACCTCGGGGCTGTTCATGTCCTTGCTGATCCGCGTCATGTCGCATCCGACATCCCTGGCGACTTCGAGCGCGCGCGCCTGATCGACCATGCCGCGCGTGCTGAACAGCTTCTGGTGGAAAGCGAGGTACTTCGCGCCACTGGGGTCCTGCATGCGTACGGCAACCGCGACATGCGCCGCGTCGACCGAACCCTGAGCCAGAATGGGGAATTCCTTGAGCACGAATTTCAGATTGTGATCCTTGCTCAACAAATTGACCATGTCGGACACCGCGTCCTTGCAGTGCGGGCAATTGTAATCGAAGAACTCCACCATCGTGACCTTGCCGTTCGGGTTGCCAAGGACCACCTGGTGAGGCGAATCAAACAGCGTCGCGCTGTCCTTTTTGATCGCGGTCCGCGCCTTCGCGGCTTCGGCGTCCTGTTGCCGCTTATCGAGTGCGGCTTGGGCGTCCTGCATGATTTCGGGATGCGCAATCAGGTAATTCTTGACGATATCTTCGATCTGGCGCTGCTGGTCGGGGGAGAACGATTGCGCCGATGCCGTCAGCGGTGACGCAAGCAGCATCGCGGCAGCGATCGGGCCTGCGATGCGATTAATGAAAGTCATCTGTGCTGTCCTTTTTGCTATCATTGACCGAGCGAGAGCGGATTTTTGCTCACGTTTTTGTTAAAGGCGACGATATCGTCGGCCCGAACCCAGCCGGGCGAGCCGATCGGAAAGCGCTGTTTGGCCCGTTCCGCCAGTTCGCGGGCCATCTTGTTGTCGCCGTTCGCGAAGGCGGCCTGCGCCGAGGCAAGGTCGGCGTCGGCGAGATCGTTCATGCGTCCATAGGCCATCGCCAGCTGCGTGTAAGCGTCCGCAGATTCGGGCTCCTTGATCAGCGCGGCGTGCAAAAGCGGTATCGCCGCGTCGGCAAGTTTTGCGCCGTTGGCGGCGATAAGCGCCTGTGCGAGCGTAATTTGAATGAGCGCCGGGTCGGGCGCAAGCGCGACCGCGCGCCGCAATGGCGGAATGGCTTCGAGCGCATGTCCGGATTCGAGCAAGGCCTGCCCCTTGAGCTCGTAGAAATAGGGATCGTTGGGCGTCGCGTGTATCAAATCGTCGATTTGCGCAATGGCGTCGCGCAGATCGCCGAAACGGTACGTGGAGATGGCGCGTGCGTAACGCGCCGGCATGCTGGTGTCCGACGGCGGATAGCGCCGCTGCACCTCATTGGGTGTGTCCAGGAAGCCGAAAAGTTTCGCCCGCATCATGTCGTGGCGGAATTGCAGCTCCGGCGGATCTTTTTTGTCCCAGTACTGGTTGTGGACCAGATTCGCCAGCTCCTCCATGCGTTCCTCGGGCATGGGGTGATCCAGCGCATAGGGATCGATGTTTTGCGACTCAAACATCGACTCGTCGGCGAACCGCTTGAAGGTATCGTACATGCCCTTCGCCGACTGGCCGGTTTCGGTGAGAAAACGCACGCCGGCGCGGTCGGCGTACTCTTCCTGGGCGCGCCGGTAAGCCAGCAGCGAGTGCATGATGTACGATTGCGGGGCCTCGATCATTGCGCCGCCGACATTGCCGACATCGGCGTTGCCGGAGCGGGCGCCCGCGGCCAAGGCGCCGACGCCCAGCAGCAGGGCGACGATGGACGCCGATTGCGCGTTGGCGAGTTCCTGGCGGAATTTGGAAAGATGCCCGCCGACGATGTGACCGGTCTCATGCGCAAAAACGCCGATGACCTGATTCGGCGTCGTCGCATCCATCAGCGCACCGGCATTGATAAAGATATGGTGCGCATCCATGACGAAGGCGTTGAACGCCCTGCTGTTGATGATCACAACATGAATGTTCTGATCGCTCAGCCCCGCGACCCGGAAAATTGGCTTGGTGTAGTCGCGCAAGAGCTGTTCGATCTCGGCGTCGCGAATGATCGGCAAGCCGTTGTCGGGCGGGCTCTCTTGCGCGCGCGCCGGGAGGCTTGCCCAAGCAACCGCGGCCGCCGCAATGAACGCCATGGCGCGCCGAGCTGGCCTCGCGCACCGCACCTTGCTAGGAGGCTTGGCAGCGGTCATTTCGGGCAAGTACGATCCCTCGGTCCCGAGCCGTAAGCTATGGACGCCGTTGGGCGTGGTCAACATAAGCCGGTGCGTCGGCCGCAACCAAGCCAAGCCCGGAGAATACGGCAGCACGGGGGCAGGCGTTGACGGGGGAGGGCCGCTGATCCTGACAAGAAAGTGATTGATGCTCGATAAAGCGAAAAGCCTCCTGCAGCCGTCTGCCCGCAGCGCCGTTCCGCCGTTCATGGTCATGGACGTCATGACGGCCGCCGCCCGCCTCGAGGCGCAAGGGCGCCGGATCATCCACCTGGAGGTCGGCCAGCCGGCAGCCGGGGCACCGACCGCGGCGATCGCGGCGGCGCGCGCGGCGCTGTCGAAGGGCGCGCTGGGCTATACGGAAACCCTCGGCATTGCCTCGCTGCGGCGGCGCATCGGGCGCGCCTATGGCGAATGGCACGGCCTCGACATCGATCCGCAGTCCATCGTGGTCACCACCGGCTCTTCCGCCGGATTTATCCTGGCGTTCCTCGCCGCCTTCGAACCCGGCGATCGCGTTGCCGTGGCGATGCCCGGCTATCCGCCCTATCGCCACATCCTCACCGCGCTCGGCTGCGAGCCGGTGGGAATAGAGACGAATGCGCGCACGAGATGGTCGATCACGAGCGAGATGCTGCTGGCGCGCCATCGCGAGCGGCCGCTCAAGGGAATGGTGGTCGCCTCGCCGGCGAATCCGACCGGGACGATGATGGGCGCGCCGGCGCTCGCGGACTTGATCCGCTGCGCGCAGGATGCCGGTATCGCTGTCATCTCCGACGAGATCTATCACGGCCTCGACTACGCCTTCGCGGCAGAGAGCGCCGCGCGCATTTCGGCGGATGCGATCATCATCAACTCCTTCTCCAAATATTTCTGCATGACCGGATGGCGGATCGGCTGGATGGTAGTGCCGCCGCCGCTGGTGCGCGCGGTCGAGCGGCTGCAGCAGAATCTTGCGATTTCCGTGCCCACGCTTTCGCAGATTGCGGCGGAGGCCGCTTTCGACGGCCGCGCGGAACTGGAAGAGATCAAACACGGATATCAGGAGAACCGGCGTATTCTGCTCGACGGCCTGCCGCGTGCCGGGCTCGACTCGTTCCTTCCCGCCGACGGTGCGTTCTATCTCTATGCCGACGTGTCGCGCTTTTCGACCGACAGTTTCGCTTTCGCCAGCCGCATGCTGGAGGAGGCGAGCGTGGCAGTCACGCCGGGCATCGATTTTGATCCGCTGCACGGCCGCCATTTCGTCCGCTTCTGTTACGCCGGCGCGCGGGAGGATATGCACGATGCCGTCGAGCGGATCGGCGCGTGGCTCAAGGGATAGAAGCGGTGAGTTTGCTCGACAGCGCGCTGGTGTTGTTCTCCGGCGGGCAGGATTCTACCGTCTGCCTCGCCTGGGCGCTTGAGCGCTTCGCCCGCGTCGAAACCGTCGGCTTCGACTATCGGCAGCGCCACGCCGTTGAGTTGGCGGTCCGGCCGCGGATCCGCGAGCTGATGCCGGCAATCTTCGCGCGATGGGGCGAAAGATTGGCTGACGACCACGTCGTGCGCATCGATGCGCTGGCGGAGATTTCAGACACCGCGCTCACGCGCGAAGCGGCCATCGACATTGCCGATTCCGGGCTGCCTACGACATTCGTGCCGGGCCGCAATCTCATTTTCCTTTCGTTTGCCGGGGCCATTGCCTACCGGCGCGGTATCAAACATCTGGTCGCCGGCATGTGCGAGACCGATTTCTCCGGCTATCCGGATTGCCGGGACGATACGATCAAAGCGATGCAGGTGGCGCTTACGCTTGGCATGGATCGCCGCTTCGCCGTCCACACGCCGCTGATGTGGATCGACAAGGCGGCGACGTTCGCCCTGGCGCAAGCCATCGGCGGCGACAAATTCATCGATCTCCTTCTCGCCGAGACTCACACCTGCTATCTCGGTGACCGCGTGAACCGACACGATTGGGGCTACGGTTGCGGCCAGTGTCCGGCCTGCCGGTTGCGCGCGCAGGGATTTGCCAAGTGGAAAGCCGGATGGAAAGCCGGAGCATGATCGCGGTAGCCGAACGGCAGCGCACGCGCGAGGGCTTGATTTTCCTCGCGCTGTTCGCGCTGACGATTCCGATCGCCAACTGGCTTATCGGCCATGTCGGCACCGCCTGTATGGCTCCGCACGGGCCCTGCGTGGTGCCGGTCGCGCCCGGCGTCATGGCGCCATCCGGAGTCACGATGGTTGGCGTTGCGCTGGTGCTGCGCGATCTGGTGCAGCGGCGGCTCGGGACCGCCTTGTCCGCCGTGGCGATCTTGATCGGTGCCGCCATCTCGGCGCTGGTGGCACCGCCATCCCTCATTCTCGCTTCCGCCGCGGCGTTCCTGCTCTCCGAGTTTGCCGATCTCGCGGTCTACACGCCGCTGGCGCGCCGGCGTCTGGTCGCCGCCGTCCTGGCATCGAGCTGCGTCGGCCTCATCATCGACTCGATCGTGTTTCTGTGGCTCGCCTTCGGCTCGCTGGAGTTCCTGGCCGGCCAGGTCATCGGCAAGGCCTGGATGGTGCTGTTGTCGATTCCGTTCGTGGTCTGGCTGCGCCGTCGCGACGAACGGCTCGGCGTCAGGCCAGCACGATGATTTGACGATCGATCGGGACAAATCATGAGCGACAATGCTGCCTTCGAGGTGCTGCGCAAGGTCACGACCGCGACCATCACGACCATGCTGTTGAAGAAGGGCATCCGGCGTTGCTGGATGAACGGGCCCAAGCCGCTCGTTTCCGGCGGCGAGCGGCTGATCGGGCCGGCCTTCACGTTGCGCTTCGTTCCGGTGCGGGAAGATCTGGCGACGCCGGAGAGCTGGGCGCATCCGGTCTCAACGCGCGCGGCCATCGAGGAAATGCCGGAGGGGGCGATTGCGGTGGCGGACGCCATGGGCGTGCCCAGCGCTGGCATTTTCGGCGATATCCTGTGCGCGCGGATGAAAAAGCGAAATGTCGCGGCGCTTGTCACCGACGGCGTCATGCGCGACCGGGCCGGCGTGCTCATGAGCGCGCTGCCGGTGTGGTGCGCCGGCATTGCCGCGCCGGCCTCGGTGAACGGACTCACTTTCGTCGGCTGGCAACAGCCGATCGGCTGCGGCGGCTGCGCCATCTTTCCCGGCGACGTCATCGTGGCCGATGACGACGGCGCCGTCGTTATTCCGCAGGCCATGCTAGAATTCGTGGCGCACGAAGGCGCCGAGCACGAACTTTACGAGAGTTGGGTGTTCAGCGAGGTTGAGAAGGGCGTGAAGCTGCCGGGACTCTACCCGCCGAACGAAGACGCCAAGGCGCGTTATGCGGCGTGGCGCCAATCGCGCCCGTGACCGTGGGATGTTCTTCGTCCTATCAAAAATCCTCGGTTTCTTCGCGCTGCCGTCCAATCTGCTGATATCGATCGGCATCGCCGGGGTCCTGCTGCTGTGCACGCAGTTTCGGCGGCTGGCGAGTTGGCTCGTCGTGACCAGCGTCGTGCTCCTTGCCGTGGCCGGCCTATCGCCGCTCGGCAATCTCTTGATATTGCCGTTGGAACAGCGTTTTCCTCCCTGGGATCCGTCGCGCGGACCTCCGACGGGCATTGTCGTGCTCGGCGGCGGGATCACGCCGGATGTTTCGGCGGCGCGGGGCGTGGTGGCGCTCAACGATGCCGCCGAACGCATCACCGTCACGGTAGAGCTGGCGCGCCGCTACCAGAATGCGCGCATCATCTATACGGGCGGCAGCAATGCCTTGATGGCCGAGCCAATTGCCGAGGCTCCGTTCGCCGTTCGCGAGCTCGAGGCCCTTGGTGTCGCGCATGATCGCATCACGGCCGAGGAACAGTCGCGCAATACCATCGAGAATGCGGTGTTCTCACGTCTCATCGCGCAGCCAAAGCCGGGCGAGGTATGGCTGTTGGTAACATCAGCTTATCATATGCCGCGGGCTATTGCCGCGTTTCGCGCCGCCGGTTTCCCGGTCGAGGCCTATCCGGTTGATTGGCGTACACGTGGTCCCATTGATGAAACGACCCTATTTGGCTCGCTCAGCGAAGGATTGGCACGCACCGATACTGCCGTCCACGAATGGATCGGGCTTTTGGCCTATCGACTTGCCGGAAAGACCAACGTGCTGTTCCCGGCGCCATAATGCCGCCCGCCAGGCGCGCGGCTAACCTGTGGCCGTCCTGCGGAACCCGAGCGCCGAACGGCCGGTGCCGGATTGCGTCGCACGGGTTCGGCGTTACTGTGGCTCATGCCTCTGCATCTGCTCATCGGCAACAAGAACTATTCGTCCTGGTCGCTGCGGCCGTGGCTGGCAATGAAAGTCGCCGGCATTTCTTTCAGCGAAACCTTGATTCCGCTCGATACGTCGGACTTCAGGGCTAAAGTCTCCGCAGTGACGGGCGGCGTCGGAGCGGGCACCGTCCCGGTTTTGCTGGATGGCAACATCCGCGTCTGGGAGACGCTGGCGATCCTCGAATATTTGGCGGAAAAGTTTCCGCAAGGCGGCGTATGGCCGGCTGAAGACGATGCGCGCGCACACGCGCGCGCGATAGCGGCGGAAATGCATTCAGGATTTTTGCCGCTGCGGCGTCATCTGCCAATGAACATACGGCGGCCGGTCAAGCCGCGCCTGCTCGACGATGCGGTCAGGGCTAATGTTGCGCGCATTGAGGCAGTCTGGAGCCAGGCGCGCGCGCGATTTGGCGCGGGCGGGCCGTTCCTCTACGGGACGTTTGGCGCGGCTGATGCCATGTATGCCCCGGTCGTCTGGCGCTTTCACACCTACGCCGTCGAAGTGAGCGACGAGGCACGGGCCTACATGCGAGCCGTCATGGCGTTACCGGCGTCGATCGAATGGCGCGAGGCGGCGCGGGCTGAGCCTTGGGTCTTGGCGCACGATGAAGTCGACTGGCCTGACGTGCTTCGCGAATAGGGAGAGCTTAGAGCGGTATTGTTGGCGCATGATCTTGTCCGAAAATCGGTGTCCACTTTTCGGGATCATGCTAGCCGCTGTTCAAGCTCCTGCAGCAGCGGCAGCTGGTACAGAAGAATCTTGGTCTTGGCGATCGGCATGGTGAAATAGGCGACGCGGTCGACCTCCGGAAAGCTTTTGCGCCGTCCAGATTTCGGCGGCCACTCCATTTCGAAGCTGTTGCTGGCGAACGACGTCAGATCAAAGTCGGCCTCGAAGGCCCAGGCGTGAACGATTTTGCCGCCTTTTTGCGTCACGGGTGCAAGCGCCATGAAGCCGTCGGAGTGAGCCGGCACGGAGAAATTCGTCTCTTCGGTAAATTCGCGCTCCGCCGTTGCCAGAAGCCCCGCGCCGGGCTCGGCCACGCCCTTGGGGATGGTCCAGGCGCCGTCATCTTTTCTCGCCCAGAACGGCCCGCCCGGATGCGCAAGCAGCACTTCGAGGCCGCTTTTTCGGCGATATGCCAGCAATCCGGCGCTGGTCATGCTGTTGTTATTAGCCATATGGGCAAGTCTACTTCAGATTTTGCACTGCGAAATTACGAGCTGGGCCGCTGGCATTAAAACTTAAGGCCCGGCGTTTGATGCGGCGCATCAACGCAGATGGCTCAAAATCTGCGGCTCTCTACCGCAGGTCTTGCTAAAAGCGCTGCTGTCTGCATGATTTTGTCACTATTAGACCGAAAATGTCGCTCTCCTCGCCGTGCCCGATGCAGTGCACGACGGAGGAGGGGCAGCCGAACCATTTCTCTGCACGGGAGCTAACGTCGATGCGATATGGATTTATCGCCGCTATTGCCGCTGTCGCTGTTGCTTTTGCGACGGCAGCCAACGCCCAGGACGCCCCCAAGGACGTCAAAGGCCTTTATCTGACCAGCGACTATCCGGCGGTCACGGTGCGGCCGGGGGAGACCTCTACGGTCAGTCTGCAGCTGCGCAACTACGATGTGGCGCCGGAGCGCTTGGTACTGTCCGTCTCCGGCGTGCCAACGGGATGGACGGCAACGTTCATGGGCGGCGGTCAGCCGATCGGCGCGGTCATGCCGGCGAGCGATTCCAACGTCTCGCTCGAATTGCGCCTCGATGTGCCGAAGAATGCCCCGAACGGTACCGAGCACCTGATGGTGACGGCCACGGGCGGCGCCGCGCCGTTGCAGCTGCCGATCGACGTGACGTTGGCCAAGGATCTGCCGGCCAAGTTGAGCGTGAATGCTGAACTGCCGGAATTGCGTGGCACCTCGAAATCGAGTTTCGAGTACACGCTGAGCATCAAGAACGACAGCGGCAAGAAGCTCACCGTCAGCCTGGCCGCGCAGGCGCCGCATGACTTCGACACCTCGTTCACCGAGGAATACGGCACCCAGGAAGTGAACGCGGTGCCGATCGATGCCGGCCAGAGCAAGAACGTGAAGCTCAAGGTGACGCCGCCGAATACGGCGGCAGCCGGCAGCTATCATGTCACGGCCCGCGTCAGTGCTGAGGACACGTCCGCGACTGCCGATCTTGGCCTCGCCATCACCGGCCAGCCGAAGCTCGAGTTGAGCGGCCGCGAGGGGTTGGTTTCGACGCGCGCTGCGGCCGGCGCGCAGACGACTGTTCCGGTCGTCATCACCAATACCGGCACGGCGCCGGCTGAGGATGTCGAACTCAGCGGTTCAGCGCCGAACGGTTGGAAGGTCACCTTCAACCCGACGTCGGTCGACCATATTGCTCCTGACCAAAACAAGGAGGTGCAGGCGCTGATCACTCCGACCGACAAGGCGATTGCCGGTGACTATGTGACGACCATCACGGCTTCCGCGCGCGGCGAGTCGGCCTCCACCGATTTCCGCGTCACGGTGACGACTTCGACGATGTGGGGCATTGCCGGCGTCGGCATCATCGGCATCGCACTCCTGGTCATGGTCGGCGCAGTCGCCAGGTTTGGTCGCCGATGAGCCCGGATGTCGTCATTGAGGCCAAAGGCCTCACCAAGAAATACGGGCAGGCGGTCGCCGTCGACGACATCTCGTTCACCGTCGGGCGCGGGGAGATTTTCGGTCTCCTCGGCCCCAACGGGGCGGGCAAGACGACGACCATCCTCATGCTGCTCGGGCTCACCGACATTTCGGGCGGCGGGATCAGCGTGCTCGGATTCAATCCGGCGCGCGAGCCGCTGTCGGTCAAGCGCCGCGTCGGTTATCTGCCCGACACGGTCGGCTTTTACGACCAGCTCACCGCTGCCGATAATCTACGCTACACCGCGCGGCTGATCGGCTTTCGGTTCAACGAGCGCGAGAAGCGCATTGCCGAAGCGCTTGATCGGGTCGGACTTTCCGAGTTCGCCGATCATCGCGTTGGCACGTTCTCGCGCGGCATGCGTCAGCGGCTCGGGCTTGCCGAAATCCTCATGAAGGGGGCGCAGATCGCCATCCTCGATGAGCCGACGTCGGGCCTCGACCCGCATGCCACGACCGAGCTGCTTGCCATCATCCGCCGCTTCAAGACCGAGGGAGTTTCGGTGCTGCTCTCTTCGCACCTTCTCGAACGCGTGCAGAGCGTCTGCGACCGCGTCGCCTTGTTCAACGCCGGCCGCATCGCGCTGATGGGCTCGGTCTCGGAGCTGGGCCGTCAGGTGCTCGGCGCCGGCTATGTCGTAGATATCGAGGCGGACGGCGCCGGGCTTGCCGAACGGCTTGCGCTCATTCCCGGCGTCAGCGGCGTCGAACAGACCGGCATCGGCAAGCTGCGCCTGCATGCCGACCGCGACGTGCGGCCGGAGGCGGCCACCGAGGTGGTGGCGATGCACGGACGCCTCAAATATCTCGGCGTCGAGGAGCCGAGCCTCGAGGCGATCTACACGCACTATTTCGAGAACAAATCCGGCGAGGCCGCGAAGCAAGGAGCCCGCTATGCAGCGTGAAGGCTCGGCCTTTAACGGCCTCGGCGTGGTCATGCTCAAAGAGCTCGCCGACCACCTCACCAGCATCCGCTTCATCATTCTGGAGCTGATCGTGATGCTGATCGCGGTCGGCACCGTCTATGTGGCGAGCCAGCAGATCAAGGACACGGTCGCCGAAGACCCGTTCCTGTTTCTGAAGTTCTTCACCACGTCGCAGGAGCCGCTGCCGTCGTTTATCTTCTGGCTCTCGCTGCTGGTGCCGGTGATGTCGATCGGGCTCGCCTTCGACTCGGTCAATGGCGAATATAACCGGCGCACGCTGTCGCGCATCCTCTCGCAGCCGATCTACCGCGATGCACTCTTGTTCGGAAAGTTCCTCGGCGCCCTGATGACGCTCGCGATCGCGCTGGTCGTGCTGTGGCTCCTGGTGATGGGGCTCGGGCTTCTGTTCATCGGCATTCCGCCTGGAGGCGAGGAAGTCGCCCGCGCCTTCGTGTTTCTGCTGGTCACTATCGTCTATGCCGGCGTGTGGCTGGCATTGGCGCTGTTGTTCTCGATCGTGTTCCGATCGGCGGCAACGGCGGCGCTGGCAACGCTCGGGCTCTGGCTGTTCTTCTACGTGATTTGGCCGGTGCTTGCCGGCGAGCTGTCGCAGATCATCGTGCCTCCCGATCCGCGCTACGCGGCGCTGGGATTGCAGACGCCGGGAACGGTGGTGCTGGAACAGTTTCTGGCGCGGCTGTCGCCGTCCACCTTGTTCGGCGAGATCGTGGTGGCGCTGCTCGATCCGACCACGCGCGCGCTGGGGCCGATCTATTTGAGTCAGCTCCAGGGCGCCGTTTTGGGCGCGCCGCTGCCGCTTGGCGCAAGCGTCCTGATCGCCTGGCCACAGATCGTCGGCTTGGTCGCCGCCACGATTATTCTGTTCGTGATTGGCTATGTCGCCTTCCAGCGCCAGGAAGTGCGCGCGTAATAAAACGCCGCAAGGGCGGCTTCCTGCCGCCCTTGCTCAAGCTCAGTTCAATTGCAGCCGACTAGAGTTGGAGCATGATCTTCTCTAAGCCGGCAGAACAGCCACGATTCTCATGTCGCGCGGATTGACCACGACGACTTCGTCCGAGTACACGAAATAAAGATAGCCGCGCCAGCGGGGCTCGATCCGCACCAGTGTTTCGGGGACCGGTACGGCGTGGATGCGACCGCGCGGGATCACCGTTCCAACGCGTACGTCAAAGTCGACACGCCCGACCCGCGGTGCATTGTGCACTTCGATCACCGTCTGCCGGATTTGCGTCCGCTGCTGCTAGGAAAGCTGGACATTGGTGCCGCTCTCCTGCCCGGTCCCTCGGGCCTGGCGTCCCGCACTGCCATTCATCCCGTTGGCCTGACCGGTCCGTTGCCCTCGGCGTAATGTTCCTTGGCCCTGCGCTTGGCTCTGCATCTGGCCGGACGCATTGCCCGGCTGCTGCTGCGCCGTACTCTGCTGGCCATGCTGCATTCCTTGGCCACGCGCTATCCCGCGTCTGTTGTTTCTTTCGTGGCGGCCCCGCGCCTGCCTGTTGTTGCGCTCCATTCCATTTTGCGCGCCGGTCTGGCTATTCCCCTGGCCGTTCGCCTGCGCATTGCTCCCATTATTCGCACCTTGGGCCGTTGAAGTGCCGCTGCCGGAGCCTCGTTCATTGTGTCCTGACGTTGCGTTCTGCGCGCTTCCATTCGCGCCGCCTTGACCCTGCGTGTGCAGGCCGGTGCCGCCGCTGCCGGACTGGGTCCCGTGTTCCTGCCCGACTCCTTGGCCGCTCTGCATACTGCCGCCAGCCGTCTGCGCCGAAGCCAATCCGGTTCCCGCTACCAAAGCGAGCGCAGCCGCTCCGGCGAAAAGGCTGTTTCGATATCTCATTGCTAACTCCTCTGTGGTGCGTTTTCCTGCGGCCCATGTCGTTGGCCCATGTCGTCGGTCCATTTCGTCCAGTCGGTGGCGTCGGGCTCGCTTACATGCCTTTCACCGAACGCCCCGCAATGGCGAAGGTTTCAGTTCCCTGTGATATTTGTGACGCAGCCGTTCAGTTGTTGCGGTGCATCCTGATTTTTCGGAACGTTTCGTCAGCTAACGCGAGGAACAACCGTGGCGATCATCACGTCGAGCATCAATCCGGCATCGAGGGAGTTTCGTACTAATCAGACAGCGATGCGGGCGTTGATCGAGGAGCTGGAGCGCAACCGTGCTGCCGCGGCCGAAGGCGGGCCGCAGCGCGCCCGTGAGCGCCATTTGGCGCGAGGGAAGCTATTGCCGCGTGAGCGCGTGATGGCGCTCCTTGATCCCGGCGCGCCGTTTATCGAACTGTCGCCGCTCGCCGCCAATGGCATGTATGACGATGCCATTCACGGCGCCGGCATCATCACCGGATTAGGCCGCGTCGCCGGACGCGAATGCGTGATTGTGTGCAACGATTCCACCACCAAGGGCGGCACCTATTATCCGATGACGGTGAAGAAGCATCTGCGCGCCCAGGAAATCGCGCGCGACAACCGGCTGCCGTGCATTTACCTGGTGGATTCCGGCGGCGCCAATCTGCCGCACCAGACCGAAGTGTTTCCCGACCGCGAGCACTTCGGCCGCATTTTTTATAATCAAGCTATTCTCTCGGCCGCCGGTGTCGCCCAAATCGCCGTGGTCATGGGCTCGTGCACCGCGGGCGGCGCCTATGTGCCGGCGATGGCGGATGAAACCATTATCGTCAAAAATCAGGGCACGATTTTTCTTGGCGGCCCGCCGCTGGTGAAGGCGGCGACCGGCGAAGTGGTCAGCGCCGAAGAGCTCGGCGGCGCCGAAGTTCATACGAAGAAATCCGGTGTCGCCGATTATCTGGCGGAGAACGATCGCCACGCGCTCGCGCTCTGCCGGCGCATCGTCGGCACTCTGAACACAAAGCGGACAATGGATGTGACGCTCGCCAGTCCAACCGAGCCGAAATACGACATCAATGAGCTTGACGGCATCGTGCCGGTCGACCTGAGAAAACAATATGACGTGCGCGAAGTGATCGCTCGCCTCGTCGATGCTTCCGAATTCGAGGAGTTCAAAGCGCTTTACGGCACCACCCTGGTCACCGGTTTTGCGCGCATCCACGGCATTCCGGTCGGCATCTTGGGCAACAACGGCATCCTGTTCTCGGAGAGCGCGCTCAAAGCCGCGCATTTCGTCGAGTTGTGCTGCCAGCGCCGCGTGCCGCTTTTGTTTCTGCAAAATATCGTAGGCTTCATGGTCGGGCGCGACTATGAGGCCGGCGGCATCGCCAAGGACGGCGCCAAGATGGTCACTGCGGTCGCCTGCGCGCAGGTGCCGAAGATCACCGTGATTGTCGGCGGCTCCTACGGGGCCGGCAATTACGGGATGTGCGGCCGCGCCTACGGCCCTCGCTTCCTCTTCACCTGGCCGAATGCGCGCATCTCGGTGATGGGCGGCGAACAGGCGGCGAGCGTGCTCGCCACCGTGCGCCGCGACAACATCGAGG
>JASHVN010000363.1 GCA_030044555.1 Xanthobacteraceae bacterium
GGCACGAACAGTGTCCATATGCCGCTAAAACGGTTTTTAAACGGTCTTGGCGAACTGAGAAGTCCGAAGGTCCGTACTCGAAGGAGCACGAAGCTATGCGAGAAATAACGAAAAACAAAGAGCTTCTTGCATCTCGTCGCAGCGCCGCGTGCAATTGGAAAGTATGGCGCAGAGCTCGCTTTGAACTCTTAATCAGCGGGTCCAAGGTTCGAGTCCTTGTGCGCCCACCATTGATTTTCCTGCCTTTTCCAGTCATCGCGACGAGAACATTTTAGAACGGTTGGGCGGTCAGTTGGGAGAATTTGTTGCCACGGTGTTCTGTTCCAGCTTGCGGATCGCGCTCTCGGCAAGTGCCGGATCACGATGCAGGTAATGCGCGTCGAGGATCGAGCGCACGTCACGCAAGCTATGGCCGGTAATTGTTGCGATCTCCGCCTCGGTACATCCAGCAACCGCCAGACGAGTTACGGCCGTAGCGCGAAGGTCGTTGAAGGTGACGCCGACGATTCCAGCCTTGCTGCACGCCTTGCGCCAAGATGCGCGGAATTTTCACGCTCCAGTCTGTTACCTGTGGTTTCTCCAAGCCGTTTTGCGACGGGTCAGCAATTGGAATCCTGATCCATCCCTTTGTGCCTCTCTAAGTGCAGCTTCGGCAGGGAGCGCGATACAAGTCGATAAAAAGTTTTGGCGCCCTGGTGCCGCAAGAAAAAGCCCATGCTGCACGGCAAAAACTCCCCGACCGGGCGACCCTACATCAGCAGTACGAAGGCAGCATGTAAAATTCGTTTGCTTGTGTCAGCGATCTCCCCGGCGGTAGGATGACGGGCAAAGCTAATGGGCGCTTGGCGCGTTTTTGCTGCGCAAGTGTTCGGCCTTAACGACGTTAAGAGCCTCCGCTAGGAACTGCCGCTCTCTTGACAGGAGCCGGCAAGCTGATCGCCTTCTTTAGGGCAGCTTCGTCGATCTCATTGCCATTCGTATCCTCAATCCAAGCCTTGTAGCCGATGGTTCGCAGGAAATGGACTAGGCCCAATGCGTGCTTCGGTTCGTCAGAACTAATCTTCGCGCGGCCGCTAGGGCCGTCCGCTTTCACAAACATACTCACAGGCTGCACCTTACGCTGGGTGACTAACGACGTAGCAAATAGCTGGTTTGACGACCGTTGAGCGCTGCGGGTTGGCCCAATCTCCGCGACCGTCTGTCGGCAATATTTCTAAATCGCGGCGTCCTTGCGGGTCCTTGAGAGCACGGGTGACTCGTCTGCAAATCCCTGCGGTAGCCGAGTACAAGCCTCATTCGTGAACGGCGATTTGTCTTCTGTCGCCCGTCACAGTGGGCCGCAATCTGATCGAAATCGCGGCGAGATTGTCGGGTTTGCATCGCATTGTGATCAAATTTAGCGAGGAGTTTTGTTAGCCAATGATGCAAGGGGAATGATAGTCATCATGGCAGCAAAGACACGATTGCCGATCAGTTCAATAGCGTTTTCTTCTGCATTCCTAGTCCCAATTTTGGGGGCCATCGGCTCCGCTGCCGCTGCTGATTGTCTTACCGCTCCGGGCTCATCCGCCCCGCCGAATAGTCACTGGTACTATCGAACAGATCGGACACAACAGCGCAAGTGCTGGTACTTGGGGGCCGTCCACGGACCGTCGCAAGAAGAAGCTGTGAAAACGCCCCAATCCGTGTCCCCAGGTGCGCCTTATTCGCTCGCAAATTTCAGGGACTTCCTTGCGCACCGTGGAAACGCCAACCTATCTGATAAGGACATCGAACAGCTATACGCAGAGTTCCAGGCATGGAGACGCCACCCCCAGAACGAGGCCGGGAGTCACCAATAGCCGACTTCGCGTTCGGACGAGCTTATGTCCGCTTTTCCCGATAGCGTCTCTGAGGACTAAGCCCCCGCGGGTTGGAAATCGCGGGGCAGACGCGGCATAGGGGGATTTTTGCGAGGCGTCGCCTATTCCGAGCAGGGTGGGATTCCACTCTGACCATGCGCGAAAACGGGGGTGACGGCACCCCGGGGGGCCTCTGCGGCAACATCCCCGGCGGCAAGATGTACGGCCCGAGCCTCAGCGGCGCTTGGCGCGCTTTCGAAGCGCCAGCTCGATCCCCTCCATAATGATGTCGTGAATCCGGCAGCGCTCCTCGAATGCGGCGCGACGCAGGGCTTCATGGATCGGCTCCGGCAGGTAGACGGAGCTATGCACAATCCCTGGCCTTGGCTTGCGGCTCCCCGACGCGGTCTGAGCGCTGGATGCATTCGGCCGGGTTCGGCTGCGCTTAGGCATCGAACGATCCTGTAGGCCCGTCCTGGGGCCATCAGGGGGCATTCTACAGCCGCCGGGACCGATTGGCGACGCTTTCGCGTGAGAGCACCGCAGAACCGTAGTGTTGTAGCATTGACACGCCATGCTCAGCGCACCTATCTGCCCGTAGGGGAAAAACGGACCCATTTCTCACCGACTCTTTGGCCATAGAGTAGGGGGGCATTTTCCAGGCTTTTCAGCTCATCGAATCCGACACCCTTTTTCCCTCAGCGAGGAAGGAGCATCGCATGCGCATCGCGATCTACGCCCGCGTCTCGACCGACGACGAAGGACAAGACCCGGAGAATCAGCTGCGCGAGCTACGCGACTGGTGCGCCAATTCTGGGCACATGATCAATGGCGAGTACATTGACTATGAGAGCGGCAGGAAAGGAGCCGATAAGCGCCGGCAGTTCGCAGCTCTATTCGACGACGCGGCCAAGCGGAAATTCGATTGCGTTCTGTTCTGGGCCTTGGATCGGTTCAGCCGCGAGGGGATGACGCAGACAATCATGCATCTGCAACGGCTGGTGTCCTATGGCGTCGCGTTTCACAGCTATACCGAGGAGCATCTCGCGACCGATAACGAGTTGGTCCGCAACGTCTTGCTCGCGCTGCTATCATCGCTGGCCAAGGTCGAGGCACAGAAGATCGCCGAGCGGACTCGGGCGGGTATGGCTCGCGCTAGGGCCAAGGGCATCAGGATTGGCCGGCCCAGGCTTGATATGGAGCTGCGCCAAAGGATCGCCCAGCGGGCAGCGAAGGGCGAGACGCCTTACCAGATTGCAAAGGCTCTCGGCATCGACCGGCATACGGCGGCCAAATACGCGGGCTAAGCCGGGAGCCGCGCTCGCGCCGGATCGGTTCAGGGGGTTCTGGAAGGACTAAGGCGGCTGATTGCCCGGCGGCAAAGGCGAAGGGAGGTCGGCTCTCGGCGCCATAAGCGACATCGCCAGAATGAGGCGAAACGGCGCTAATGACCCATCTCTGCCATTCGTGGCTCAGGATTGTTGCGGCGCAAATTGATCGGAAATCGAGCTTGGCAGCCATCCGGCGACCGGTTGTAAAATGCCCAACATGTTTGCTGACTGTTATCCCACAGCTCCTTATCGTCCTGACGATTCGCTACCTTCTGCTCTCCTGGCGGGTTAGCCAGCGCCTCGCGCCTAGCGTTGTAGAGGCTGTGGCGTCGCCCTTCTTCGGGCGTGCCGCCGGACTTGATCGAATCTACTCACTTCCACTAAACTGCCCTTAAATGGGCTAGGCTTTCGCCGTCCTAGGCTGTGGCGGGAGATGACCGGCAAAATCTTTATCAATTATCGGCGCGGCGACGATCCTGGTCATACGGGCCGCCTGTTCGATCGATTGCACGATATTTTCGAGCCGCAACAGCTTTTCCTGGACGTCGACAATATCCCTCCTGGTGTCGATTTTGTTCGCGAACTAAACAATCGCATCAGCGAATGCGATGTGCTGCTTGCGGTTATTGGCAAAGGCTGGATCAGCGCCCGCGATGCTTCAGGCGCCCGCCGGCTGGACGACCCGCACGATTTCGTCCGCGTCGAAATTACGTCCGCCATGGATCAAGGCAAGCGGGTTATTCCGGTGCTGGTCGGCGAAGCACCGATGCCCACGGCGGAGGAATTGCCAGAAGCGCTTCGCCCGCTGGCTACGCGCAACGCCGTGCGACTGACCCATGAGAGATTCCACGCAGACGCGCAGAGTCTGGTCAAAGCGCTTCAGCAAAGCTTGAAAGAGATTGAGGCGCAGCGTCAGACGGCCCGCGAGCAAGCCTACCGCGGCGCGCTGGCGAGCAACGATCCGGCAGCCCTTGGATTGTTCATTGAGACGTACAACAAGGGAGGCGATGTCGATCAGATACGCAGGCGGCTGCGGGTGTTCGAAAGGGCGCAAACAGAACGGCCAACCCGGCTGGCGGTCATCATTCCAGGCGCCCTTGCAGTCATCTTGATTGCCGGTGGAGTTTTTTATTGGTTTGCAATAAAGCCGCAACCATCCACTAAGCAGCCTTCGGCGATTGCGGCTGCAGTCCCCCTACCTACAGCCGGACCGGCAAATGCTCCGTTACCCAATGTCCGCTCAATTACCGCGCCTATTTCGTCGCCGACGAGCCCTGATCAAGTTTCTTGGAACCTGCTCAAGGAAACAAACGACGAGGACGCCCTCAAGCGCTTCGTCGCGCAGTTCCCCGATAGTCAGCTGCGCAAGGACGCCGAGGCGCGTATCGCAGCGTTAGAGTCGGCGCGCGCGAACCGACCGACATCGCCGTCGCCCGAACAGATTGCCTGGAACATGGTCAAGGACAGCACCGACCCCGATGAGTTGCGGCTCTTTGTGAGGGAGTTCCCGGGAAGTGCGAACCGCGCGGAAGCCGAGCAGCGGGCCGCGGCACTCACCACCGCGGTGTCGAATGTTGCATCGACGAGCACGGTCGATCCTCATGCGCTGGCGCTTTCGCTGCAGTTCGAACTCAAGCGCGTCGGCTGCTTCGACGGCGCGATGAACGGCGAATTCGACGACGCTACGCGAGCGGCTTCGCGCAACTTCGCCAAGCTCGCCTCGATCAAGATGCCTGACGAATTATCGCCGGAGGCCGTTAAAGCCGTGCGCGGATTCGACAAGCGGGTTTGCCCGCTGGTTTGCCGCGACAGCGAACGCGCCGAGGGCGAGCGCTGCGTCGCCGTTGCGCCGGCGCATAAGGCGGAGCCGCGAAAGGAAGAGACGAAAAAAAATAAACCGCACAAGCCCGTAATCAATGCGGCTGTTCCGCGGGGCAACGCCAAGTGCTTCAGCTTCAGCGGGCGAAGTTTCTGCGAGTGATAATTGGATTTAGGAAGATCGATTGAACGCCTTTGGCTTAGCTGCCGATTGTCGACTTATGGGATGGATGACATGCATGACCGCCGCTTCGAGAGATCAATGTTGGGGCGCTGCCATTGGCTGGCCGTGCTTCTCGCTGCCGCCACGATCGGAACCGTTCCCGCCACGCTAGCCCTTGCCGAAGACACCGCGGCGACGAATTCTTCTGGGGCCTGCTTCGATATCGTCCGGCCGCTGACGGCTGCGGCCGCTGGTGCAATTCTGCTCAACCGTTGCACCGGCCAGACCTGGATATTGGTTCGCAGCCGAACAAAAAATAGTAAGGCATTTGCCTATCGATGGCGACCCATCGCGCACAGCACTACGGAGTTCGCTGCTGATGCGCCTCGTGTGCCCGGGGCGCCCCGCCTGCGCCGGCCAGCGGGCGGAAACAGCGATAGATGCTTCACCTTTCAGGAGCGGCAATTCTGCGAGTGAATGCCACCGTCCAGCTTCGGGAACTGCGCTACGGACGTTATTCGCGGCGAAGAAACCGGCGCAGCGTCGATCGAGGGACACAGTCCGATACGGCCCGGCATCGCGGTCGAGACCAGCTTGGCACGTTTTTGGCCGATGGTGCCGTTTGGGCCGGATGCGATTTAGGACGCAAGGGGACGACAATGGATAAGCGCCTCAATACATATTACGGCAAGCTCTTTAGTGTTGGCAGACACGATCAGCGGCTCTGTCAATTCCTTATCGCGACGATCACATTCATCCTGCTGGCGACGCCTTCGCTCGCGGCTGGCGGAGCGCCGCCGGCGCTCTACAACAAGACAATCAACTTGTCATGGACTTATAGCGGCGTTGGTACGCGGCCTGACGGCAAGACCGGAAATTTCACCGTTGCGGTATCACAAACCATCTACATTAGCAGCGCTGGCCGCGAGTTTGCGCGTTCGAAGTTTCAAAGCGCCAGGAGGACAGCGGGCAAGGACATCGGCCCGGGCGACACGACCGGTGCACAGGGCTTCGCCCGTGCCGACCGATTTGTCGGTAACCAGATGATCGGCGTCACCGTCTGGGCGAGCGGCGCGCGGCAAATGGTCGTCACGTTCGATCCGGGATATACTAGCTGTTCTGTTTCCGTCCGTGTCGGCAAGGAGGGCGGCGCGGGACTACGCGTGAAGCGTTCCGAGGGGACATACACCATTTCCTCGCTGTCGACGTCAGGCGCGACCTGCTCAATCCAAAACGGCAACGCATTCGCCGGCCAGTAATTTCCGTAACCCGCCCCCCGTTTTCTTCGCGCCTGTCAGACTGGCATCATCGACGCTGGTACAACGGGAAGCGCCAGTACTGGTAGCGATTACTTGCCGACACTGTAGCGGCAGCTTGATCGCACAGCTCCCGAACGAAGAAAGCCCCGACCAATACGCAGGGCTTTTATTTTATTGGATGTCTGAGTTTGGCACTTTTCGACCGATGATCACGTTCGCTTCGATGGCAGCTACCGGGCAAAGCCGCCATTCTGCCGATTGCCGTTTTCATTCCGCCGCTATCGCGGCGATCTTGCCCTCGGCGACGAACGTTGCCTGTTGCGGCGTAGCGTCGAACTCAATGAAATAGGCGACGCTAAGGTCCGGAACGCCGACCGAGCCGAGCACGGTTCCGGTCGCCCCGATTGGATGCGCATCCCCATCTTCGCTCGCGATCTTCACGACACGCGCGCCGTTGGCGATCTTGGCGAGCGGCGATTACTGGGTCGTGAAGACGCCCTTCCAGCCGGGATGTTCCTTAATGCCGTATAGCGCATCGCGGCGGCATAAATCTTCTCATTGACTTCGGGTGCGGTTCTCATTGCGCCTCACGGACGAACGCTGCT
>JASHVN010000364.1 GCA_030044555.1 Xanthobacteraceae bacterium
CGGCACTGAGCGTCGACTTTCTCGTCGCCGACCAGGCCGAGGACATTCTGCCGAAGATGCGCCATGCCGCGCGCGAAGTGGCCGAAGCCGAAAAGACGATGGCCGTGCCGGCGGAGCGCCTGTAGCCGTCAATCCCGCAAAAACGTCACCGCCTCGATGCGATTGCCGTCCCAATCGCGGATGAAGGCGGCATAGTAGCGGTCGGAATATTGCGGCCTTTTGCCTGGCGAACCGTCGGATTTGGCGCCGGCGGCGAGCGCGGCGGCGTGAAAAGCGTCCACTGCCGCAATATCCGGCGCGCGCAGACAGATGTGCAATCCGCTGTCTTCGGCGAGCGGCGTAAGCTGCGGCCGCTCGTTGAGCCAGAATTCCGGATAGGTCTTGCCATAGCCGACCGTCTGGGGCGCCTCGCGCACCCTTGTCATGCCGAGAGGCTTGAGCAGCGCGTCGTAGAACCGCGCCGAAGCTTTCAGTTCCCGAACCGGAAGCGAGATATGATCAATCATGACGAGCCCCCCGAATGGGCGATCACGCCGGCGCGCCGGATTTGATCAGCTTATAGATAATCGAATCCATCAGCGCTTGGAACGACGCGTCAATGATATTGGCGGAGACGCCGATCGTGGTCCAGTGCTCGCCGGTTTCGTCGGCGCTCTCGATCAGCACGCGGGTGACCGCGCCGGTGCCGCCGTCGAGGATACGCACGCGGTAATCGGTCAGCCGCAAGCCGTCGATGTATTTCTGGTACTTGCCGAGATCCTTGCGCAGCGCGACGTCGAGCGCATTGACCGGGCCGTTGCCTTCGGCGGCATTGATCAACGTCTCATTGCCGATCTTGACCTTCACGACGGCGGTGGTCAGCACCTGAGCGCTTGCGTTTTGGGCGCCTTCGTTTTGGGCGCTGCCGTTCTGGCCGCGCTGCTCCACCTTCACGTCGAAATAATTCACGTCAAAGAATTTCGGCACGGTGCCCAGCATGCGCCGCGCCAGAAGTTCGAACGAGGCGTCCGCCGCCTCGTAGGCGTAGCCGATGGTCTCGCGCTCTTTCACCACATCGAGCAGCCGGATCACGCGTGGATCGTCTTTGCTGATCGCAAGACCGATGCGCTCAAGCTCGGCGAGTACGTTGGCCTTGCCGGCCTGATCTGAGACCAGAACCTTGCGCCTGTTGCCAACTGTTGAGGGAGGCACGTGTTCGTAGCTCTCCGCCTCATCGCGGCCGGCGTTCAACTCCTTCATGATCGCCGAAGCGTGGATGCCGGCCTTGGTGGCAAACGCGCTCTCGCCCACATAGGGCGCGTAGCGGTTGGGCGCACGGTTGAGCACTTCTTCGAGTTTATGCGAGACGCGCGTGAGCTTGCGCAGCGACTCGTCGGATACGCCGATCTCGAATTTTCGCGAAAAATCCGGCTTGAGCTTCAGCGTCGGGATGATCGAGGTGAGATTGGCGTTGCCGCAGCGCTCGCCGAGCCCGTTGAGCGTTCCCTGAATCTGCCGCGCACCGGCGCGCAATGCAGCGAACGAATTGGCGACTGCCTGTTCGGTATCGTTATGGGCGTGGATGCCGAGGTGATCGCCGGAAATTTTTGCACAGACTTCGCCGACGATGCGCTCGACTTCATGCGGCAGCGTGCCGCCGTTGGTGTCGCAGAGCACCACCCAGCGCGCGCCTTCCTGGTAGGCGGCGAGCGCGCAGGCGAGCGCGTAAGCGGGCTTGGCCTTATAGCCGTCGAAGAAATGCTCGCAATCGAGCAGCACTTCGCGGCCCTTGGCCTTGGCGGCGCGCACGCTGTCGCGGATCGAGGCGAGGTTCTCCTCCTCGGTGGTCTCCAGCGCCACGCGCACGTGATAATCCCAGGATTTGGCGACGAAGCAGATGGCGTCGGCCTGCGCCTCAAGAAGCGCCACCAGCCCCGGATCATTGGACGCCGAGCGGCCCGGCCGCCGGGTCATGCCGAAGGCAGTGACCTTGGCGTTAAGCTTGCGCTTTTCGCTGAAAAAGTTCGTATCGGTCGGATTGGCGCCCGGATAGCCGGCCTCGACGTAATCGATGCCGAGATCGTCAAGCAGCGCCGCGATCGCGAGCTTGTCGGCAAGCGTGAAGTCGACGCCGTTGGTCTGCGCGCCGTCGCGCAAGGTGGTGTCGAACAGATAAAGGCGCTCGCGTTGAGACGGGGTCTCCTTGCGCTTCATTGCAAGGTCCCCCTTTGCGACGGCAGCGTCTTGCTCATCGTGGTGTTGGCAAGCCATTCGCCGGCGACTGACAGCGTGTTGCGGGTGCGCGCGACAAAGCCGCGTTTCTCGAAAAAGCCGCGCGCAGAATCGCTGGCGTCGACCGTCAGTTCCGTGGTGCCGCGCCCGGCGGCGAGCTTTTCCAGCGCGTCGCATAGGAGGGCGCCGGCGCCCTGCCCCGCCGCCGCCGGATGCACGTAGAGCATGTCGATCTTTTTGTTGTCGGCGAGCGCGGCAAAACCGACCGCGGCGCCCCCATAGGTCGCCACCAGCGTCAACTCGCCCGCGAGCCGTTGGCCGAATTCGTTCTCGTCGTGAGCGGCCGACGCCCACGCCCCCTGCTGCGCCTCGGTGTAATCGTCGGCGGTCAATTCCTCGATGCTGGCGCGAAAGATTTCCGCGAGGTCCGGCACATCCGTCGGCAGCATCGGCCGCAGCGCGAGCCTGGCTTGGGTGCGGGGAGTCATGCGACCCTCTTTAGTTTCCAGGTCGTGGTGCCGTCTTTATGGTCTTCAAGCTCGACGCCCATTTTGGCAAGTTCGTCGCGGATGCGGTCGGATTCCTTGAAATTCCTCGCCAGCCGAGCGGCTGAGCGCGCTTCGATGAGACCCATAATCCTGACTTCATCGATCGCGACCGAAGTGGGCCGGAAGGCGCTCCACGCAGTTGCCGAATTTTGCAGCAGCCCAAACAGCTGGCCGCTTGCCTTCAGGCATGCCGCCGCTGGCTTGGAGCCTTTCGCTGCCTCTGCCCGCAATTCATGTAACGCGGCAAGCGCCTTCGGTGTATTGAGATCATCGCCGAGCGCATCGAGCGCATCTGCACACAGCAATCCCGGCGCCACGTCAGCGACCAGTCCATACCAATGATCGAGAGTCTTTTGCGCCTCGCGCAGGCCGGCCACGCTCCAGTTGATCGGTTGACGATAATGCGTTTGCAACATCGTTAGACGGATCACTTCGCCAGGCCAATCTTTCAGCAACTCGTGAATCGTCACGACATTGCCGAGCGACTTCGACA
>JASHVN010000365.1 GCA_030044555.1 Xanthobacteraceae bacterium
CGCCCCAAGGTCGCCCTGTTTGCCACTGGCGACGAACTTGTGCCTCCCGGCAGCGAGCCTGGTCCGGGACAGATCGTCTATTCCAACGGCTTTGCGCTCACGGCGCTCGCCCGCGCGGAAGGCGCGGACGTTATCGATCTCGGCGTGGTGGGCGACAAACTTGAAGCGACAATTGCAGCCATCCGCGACGCGCGTGGCCTTGGCGCCGATGTCCTGGTGACCACTGGCGGCGCGTCGGTCGGCGAATACGATTTCGTCAATCGCGCCTTTGCGGCCGAGGGCGCGGCTTTATCGTTCTGGAAGATCGCCATGCGTCCCGGCCGTCCGCTCATGCATGGCCGGCTCGGCCCCATGCACATGCTCGGCCTGCCCGGCAATCCGGTGTCATCCTACGTGTGCGCGTTTCTTTTCTTGGTGCCGCTGATCCGCCGCCTGTGTGGACGCGCTGACCTCGTGGCGCCGAGCGAAACCGCGGTACTGGGCTGCGACCTGCCGGCCAATGACGAGCGCGCCGACTATTTGCGTTCGACGCTGGCGGAAGGGCCGCAAGGCCCGGTCGCCACCCCCTTCCCTCTCCAGGACAGTTCGATGATGGCGCCGCTCGCCAAGGCCGATTGCTTGCTGATCCGCGAGCCGCACGCGCCGCCGGCAAAGGCTGGCAGTCGCTGCGAGATTGTACGGTTCGCCCGTTAGCGCATACTCCGGAAAAGCTTGCCCTCGGACTTGATCCGAAGGTGGACAGCGGTCTTCCGAAAAGGGCGTGCGCAAACAAAAAGCTAAAGCGCGACAACGATTCATCCTCGAATCATCGCAGCTTTAGGCGCTGCTGGGTTTCGGCGCCGCTGAGCATCGTGACAAAGAAAAGCCCGGGGCGTTCGCCCCGGGCGCACGAATTGACGCCGAACGATCAGTCTAACGACCGCTCCAGTTGAAACGCCAGACCAGCGAAGACGTGATGGTCTGATTGAATTTCGTCTCGTTCAGCGAGTCGCCCGCAAACGCGCCGCTCACGGGAAGCGACGCGCCATCGAACTGCGAATACCGGTATTCGTTGCGCCAGAACAGGCCGTGGATCGGCAGCCAGGAGAAGTCGAGCGCATACTCCGTGCCGCCGCCAAGGAACCAGCCACTGTAGGTATGGCTCGCGGTCGAGGCGGTGCCCGCCACCCCCGGCACTATGCTGGTAAACGTTACTCCGTTGACATGAGCTTCGGTGTAACCGCCATCGGCGTACGTCAACAGCCTCGGCGTGACCAAATAACCGAGCCGACCACCCACAGCCCAGGCACCGTTCTGCTTTTCGTCGCCAGTTACTGTCGAGCCACCCAGGTCATTCCAGCCATGAATGTTCTCAAAATCGTAATCACCGAAAGCACCAATCACCCAGTTTGAGAATCCCCCGCCAAGCTGGTAGTCGCAACCGCCGCCGACTCTGCCCAGCCAACCCCGGCCCCCGTCGGTCACCTTGGCTGTCGTAAAGGCTGGGGTTGTAAGAGTCTCATCGGTATTCGACATGCCATAACCTACGCCACCATCGACGTAGCAGCCGGTCCAAGTATAGGAGGGGGGCGGTGGAGGCGCTTTGTAGTACGGCGTCGACGCCGGCGGTAGATCGGCCGCAAAAGCCGAGCTTGCGCTCAAGGCGATGGCGGCAATCGAACCAACCAAAACTTTTTTCATGTCCATCCCCCGGATGCGTCAGAATCTGTGTGAGAGAATATCGCATAAGGCGCGCGGCGGCTGTCTCCCCATGGCAACACTCGCAAAAATTCGGCTATCCGCTGCAGGGCGCGCTGTACGAGGGCTCTGAACCAAAGCCACACTTGATCAATAAGTTACGCGTTTCCTGTGCTTCCGAAATTGCAAGTCAGCTACCCGACAAACCGCTTCAGATTCGCGACGCTGGGGATAATTTCCAGACGATCAGCAATTCCGTCCATCGACCGTGTCGAGCTGCAAACAAACGCGTAAGGCTTACCTGAAATACCGGCCTGAGGCTCAGCGTTAAGGGCTGCTTCGGCCCGACCCTCGACTTCTTCACCTGAAATTAAAGGCTTGCAGAACACATATCGAACGGATAGTGTCCGTTCATGATTTGTTTCGAATCGCCAGCGATGAAAAGCTGGCGGGGCTGGAAGAGGAAGCGCTGATGCTGACGCGCAAGCAAGCCGAGCTTTTGCGGTTTATCCACGAGCGTCTCAAGGAGGCCGGCGTGCCACCCTCCTTCGACGAGATGAAGGATGCGCTCGACCTGCGCTCCAAATCGGGCATCCACAGGCTCATTACCGCGCTTGAGGAACGGGGCTTTATTCGCCGGTTGCCGAACCGGGCGCGCGCCATCGAGGTGATCAAGCTTCCCGAATCGGTGGCGCACGGCATGGCCGCGGCGCGCTCGCGGGGTTTCACCCCGAGCGTCATCGAGGGCAATCTCGGCCGCGTGCGCGCGGTCTCCGAGGAGGAGGGCGGCCGGCCGGTCGCCGTGCCGGTCATGGGCCGCATCGCCGCCGGCACGCCGATCGAGGCGATCCAGACCCGCAGCCATACCATCAACATGCCGCCCGACCTGTTGAGCACGGGCGAGCATTTCGCCCTCGAAGTGCGCGGTGATTCAATGATCGAAGCCGGCATCCTCGACGGCGACATCGCGTTGCTCAAGCGCACCGATTCCGCTGACACAGGCGACATCGTCGTGGCGCTGATCGATGACGAGGAAGCAACGCTGAAGCGTTTCCGCCGGCGCGGCGCCTCGATCGCGCTCGAGCCCGCCAATGCCGCTTACGAGGTTCGCATCCTGCCGCCCAATCGCGTGCGCATTCAGGGCAAGCTGGTGGGACTGTTCAGGCGCTATTAGAGCATAATTCCGAAAAAGCCTACCCCGGACTTGATCCGGGGCAGATACCGGTTTTCGGAAAAAGCATGCCCCTCGGGCTTGACCCGAGGGATCATGCTCCAACAACAAGCCAGCGTGGCGGTTCGGAAGTCCGCGCCATTGTTGCCGCGAAGTCGTTATTAGGATTCCGGACCAAATTCGGACCGACATGTGCGCTCGCGCACAACGAGCGGTAGCTGGCACAAGCGGCGCCTCAATTTGAATTTGAGCATAATTCTCTTGTGCCGCTCTCTTTTGCGTCCGTTCTCTTGCGATCGCTGAGTGCCGCAGAGCGAATTACGGATTGATCAGCCCGAGATAGATTGCCTTTGTTGTTGCATGAGTCTTGCTGTTAGCTCCAAGCTTTGCGATCGCGTTGCGAATATGCGTATTCACGGTCATTTCCGACACACGCATGAGATCGGCGGTGTCTTTTGCGGTCTTTCCACGCGCCGCCCACGACAGCACATCCCGCTCGCGATCGGTCAATGTCTGCAGCTCCGGCATGAAGTCCACCGGCGCGATGCGCGCGCCGCCGCGGAACGATTCCCCCACGAGATCGGCTGCGCGTTGCGCCCAATAAATCATGATGATGCTGATCTCGTGTTTCTTTCGCGACAGCAAAAATCGAAGTTTTCGCGATTCGTCGGACCAGAAGAAAGCAATGACGCTCGAATTCACCCGCCCGAGATGATCGCTGAAATGAAACGGCACCACTAATCCGTCGCGATATCCGTAGTCGTCAGCGCAATCCATGGTTTTCTGCGCGCCCGATTTGCGCACGCCCTTGTATTGCGGAATTGCCAGATCGCTCCAGGCAAACGGAACGTTGCTGCGGCGCGCACGAAAGACGCAGGGATCGACATGAATGAGCTTGTTTCCGATATAATCATCGAGGAAAGCGCGGCTGAGCGTCCCCGTAAAGAACGGCGCATCAAGATGCGACGCTCCAGTGTCGAGAAAATTGAATGCTGCAAATCCGTAATCCTCGCTGATCCGTCGGAGCGTCTCCTTTAGCGCTTCGATCGTCTGGCAAGATTCAACGGCAGCGATGGCCTGTTCAAGGTCCATCCAAACTCACTATTTCTAGGTATGGTTCCAAACATTAACGCGTCCGAATATCGCGATAAAGCCGTCATGGAGCTTTCGCGATGCGCGCCGCCTCCCCCGCCTGTCGTTATCGCGCGCTGATCTTCGAGGGATGGCAATTGCCACGCCTGGTTGCAGATCAGCAGGCATTTCGCAAGCGGCTGTTTGTCGACGAGCTGGGATGGGATCTGGCGCGTGACAGCGAACTCGAAGTCGACGAGTTCGATAACGACGCTGCAATATATTGTTCGCTGTATCTCGGCGGCGACATCGTCGCGAGCTGGCGGGCGATCCGCACCAGCGAAGACTATCTCGGACGCAAGATATTTCCGCAGCTGGCAACGCTGAGGCCGTATCCGAGCCATCCAGACATCTGGGAAATCAGCAGACTTGGCGCGATCCGACATCCGCAGCGGCCGCTGTCAGCGCAATGCATCTATGCGCTGATGTTCTACTTCGCGGCATCGCGCCGTGCGCTCTCGCTTTGCGGTGTGGTCAGCCCGATGCACAGCCGCAACTTCGAAAGAGCCGGCATCAAGACCCGGCGCTATGGCGCGCCGCAGGTCGTGGGACACGACGCCAAGGGCCGGCCGATGAGCGTGTTCTTCGGCGAAATTCGCATGTCCGATCAGACCGGCCTGGCGCTCAACAAGATGCTCAACCCGATAAAAGAAATGGAGCTGCAAGATGATGCGTTGGTTCTTGGACGTCGAGCCATTTCGGCGTGACCCGCTGCAGTTTCTGCTCGATCGCACGTTCGGCTTTCCGGAAAAACTGGAAGAGCTGGCGCTCGGGCCGCGCACACATTACCTCGTCACCGACCCGAAGCTCGCCCGGCAGATTCTGAAATCCGACGAGGATTTCATCGACAAGGGCCGCTTGGTTCGCAAGCTCCGGCCGCTGATCGGCAAGAGCCATCTGACGATCAGCGGCGAGGAGCATCGCAAGCGGCGGAGCGTGCTGCATACCCAGCTCGCCCGCGGCGTCGCCAATCGATATGTCGGCGCGATGTCGGCTGTGATCAGACGCGCCGCTGCCGGAATGATGCGCGAGCGCCGCTTTGACGCCCACCAGGTGACCGGCCCCCTCGCCGTGAGCCTCGCCTGCGTTGCCCTGTTCGGCGACAACGTCCTGTCCTCGGGAGACCGGCAAATTCTCGTCGGCGCCATGAAATCCATTGAGGACGAGATTGCGGCCGAGATGTTCCGGGCCTGGCCGCATGCGCCGTGGAGCTATTTCTTCCTGCGCAAGCGGCGCAAGCCCGCTCTCGATGCCATGTCGTTCGTGGTTCAGCGCATTCGCAAGAGCGCCCCGGAAAGCAGCATCCTGCGGTCGCTGGAAGGTCTGGACCTGACCGACGAACAGATCCGCGACGAAGTGCTCACGATGCTGCTTGCCGGGCATCACACCACCGGGACGGCCGGGGCCTGGGTGCTCTACCACCTGGCGGTGGAGCCGGGATTGGCCGAGGCGATCGCGCACGAGACGCGCGAGATCACCGATGCTGGCGGTGAAGTCATTCCGGCCCGGCTCAACGATGCGAAGGTCAGCCTCGCGTTGGTCCGCGAAGTATTGCGGCTCTATCCGTCCGCATGGTGGTTTTCGCGCGAGGTCAAGCGCACGATCACGCTCGCCAAACGCAAACTGAAACCCGGTACCTCGCTCATTATCTGTCCGTGGCAGATGCACCGTGACTCGCGCTTTTGGGAAGATCCGCACGCGTTCTCCTTGGATCGCCATTACGGTGACGCCTACATGCCGTTCGGTGCCGGTCCACGCGCCTGCGTCGGCATGGGCGTGGCGATGCTCGAGCTGCAGCTGCTTGCCCTGGAGATAGCGGCGTCTGTTGAATTGTCGACCGTTTCGGCTGCTCCGGCACCTTGGCCGAAACCTTCGGTCACGCTCGTACCACCCGACATTCTGATCGAAATAGCGCCCAGGGAGACGAGGCTGTCGCAGAGTTTCGCCGCCTGATCGGGAAAGGCCAAGAGACAACAAAACAAACAAAGGGACGCCATGCGCAACAAAGACCTGGAATACGTGAGAGACCTGATCCATCAGCTGGCGGATTTGACGAGAAAAAGCGGCTTTCGCGTCCTGACCACGATGCTGGAAACGGCGGAATCAGAAGCAGAGCACCTGCTTGGCGCCGAGCCGGATCAAAAGCACGGTGTGCGCAATTATTTCGAAAACTGACCTAAATGGTCGGGACAAGAAGTCAAATTACTCACGAGCAAACAAGTAAAAAATCGGCGCGACTTTAAGTTTTGCGCTGGCTTATTGTTGGGGCATGATCCCTTGTTGGAGCATGATCCCTCGGGTCAAGCCCGAGGGCATGCTTTTCCGAAAACCGGCATCCACCCCGGATCAAGTCCGGGGCAGGCTTTTCGGGATCATGCGCCAGAGCGGGATGGGTTTTCTTTGAATCGGGATGGGTTTTCTTTGAATCGTTGTCTCGCCCTAGCTTATTGTTGGAGCATGATCTTTTCCGAAAACCGGTATCCACTTTTCGGGATCATGCTCATCCCTTGCGAATTCGGTTCATCGATTCTGCCACTGTCAGCAAGGCGAGCCTGCTGCGGGTATCTGGAAGTTTCGAGAACGCCTCGACCAGCCGGATCGATAAAGGATCGCTGCGTGCAGCAGTTCGCGAACCCTTGGCCGGCGCGGACTCGGCTGCCTCGTCAAAAAATGACGAAATAGGCAGGCTGAAAATGGCAGCAATCTGAAAGAGACGCCCGGCACCGACCCGGTTCACGCCTTTCTCGTATTTTTGCACCTGCTGGAAGGTTATTCCGAGCCTCTCCGCCAGACCGGATTGCGACAAGCCCTTCGCCAGACGGGCGGCTCGGATGTTCTCCCCCACCACCTTGTCCATGCTCGTCGCCGACCGTTTAGCCATCACATTGTCCTGTATTCGCGCAGTGCGACTCATAGCTGTTGACAGGATACTTCAACAAGCCGCCTCCACAATATCGGGCCATCCGCAATGAAATGCGTTTTTGATGCATTGGAACCCGTCACGCGCGAGCGCATCCGGCGGCGTCTACTTGTGGTAGAGAAAATTAGTTACCGCCACCGGCGACCTTCGCCCAGGTGTCGCGCAATCCGACCGTGCGGTTGAAGACGAGGCGCTCTGATGTCGAATCCGCGTCCAGACAGAAATAGCCCTGGCGCTCGAACTGCACCGCAGCGGCCGAATTTCTGCCGGCCAGCGCCGGCTCGACGCGCGCGTCGGCAATGATCTCAAGCGAATGCGGGTTGAGGTCGGCGGCAAAATTGGCGGCGTTCGTATCAGGCCGCGTGAATAGCGGGTTGTAGAGGCGCACCTCGGCAGGGTGCGCATCGCTTGCCGAAACCCAATGCAGCGTTGCCTGCACCTTGCGGCCATCCGGAGCGTTGCCGCCTCTGGTCGCCGGATCGTAGGTGCAGCGCAGCTCGATGACCTCGCCCGCAGAGTTCTTGATGACCTCGCGGCAGGTGATGAAATAGGCGTAGCGCAACCGCACCTCGCGGCCGGGGGCAAGGCGGAAGAATTTCTTCGGCGGGTTTTCCAAAAAATCCTCGCGCTCGATAAACAGCTCGCGGCCGAATCGAACGCGGCGCATTCCGGCGCTGGGATCTTCAGGATGATTGAGTGCCTCGACCTCCTCGCCGGCACCTTCGGGATAATTCTCGATCACCACCTTGAGCGGCCGCAGCACGGCCATGCGCCGCTGC
>JASHVN010000366.1 GCA_030044555.1 Xanthobacteraceae bacterium
CCCACAGGAACGTGGCGAAGCCAATACACTCCAGCCGCCAGCAGGAACGGCACGAGCACCGAGACCAGCACCAGCCATCGAACCTGCAACGCCGGTGACACGGCATGCCAGTCGGTCTCCGGCGCACGATCCGCGATGATCTTTTGGCGAGGCTGGCCCGGCATGACTTTGCCAACTCTCAGAGCGAACTGATCGAAATCATGAACAGCATCGGCTGCGGGGTATTGGCCGGGGCCGCCTGGCTCAGCACAAGCCCGCGCAATGCATTGGTGATCGCGCCGTCGCGGTCACGGTCACCCGTGGATCCTTCAAGCTCCGCCCGCTCGACGGTCCGCGACGGATCCACCCATAATTTGATGGCGACCCGATAGTCGCCGTGCTGCGCCGCCGCAACTTTCTTCAGCGCCTTCTGAATATCCACCTGCACAGCACTGATATATCCATCCAAGCGACGGCGATCGGACGCCGCTGTGTCACTCACGCGCAACGTATCCAGCGTCATATCGGCCGACGCCAAGACGTCGGCCGGGGGATCGTCCGGATTCGGCGCGGACGCCGGCGCCAGCGTAATAGCGGTCGGACGGCTGTAGCGGATGCGAAGGTCAGTGCTGGCCAACAGCTTCCGGAGGGCCACGTCCGGCGCGAGCTCGCCTTCGACAGCGGCCGAGCGATAGTCCGCGGCCGACGCGGTTTCAAACATCACCTGCACGCCGCTTTGCAGGCTGTAGGCTTGCAGAGCGTCGACCAAAGATTCCGCCGGAATATCGAATTTGACCAGTGCCGACGGTGTGGTGGCACCATTACCGAACGCCACCGCAGCCCCAATGACCGACGCGCCAAAAACCGTCAGTCGTCCCAATCGCCGGGCCGGGAAGGACATCAACCGCCGAGCTCGCGGTGGTTGACGCACGGGTCTAGTCGGCAATGAACATGGGATACCGAGCTGGTCTAACGTGTGAGACTCCGACGAAAGGACCACAGCTTCACTCATCGTTGCAGCATTGCCTGACATTTCCGGGAGCCCCCTCGTCCTCTCGTACCTTGAGGTGGCGCCCGCGAGCGAGCATAGGTCCGAGAACGGTTGTCTTAAAGCAAACAATTTAAGTATCGCAAAGTCATGACAGCTCGGTTTCGCAATATCGCTCTGCATTCCGCCGCGAAGTGAAGGCGCATTGTTGCTGAAGTTCACTTGCGGGACCGATGCCCATGCAAAGGAGCGGTGCTGAGAACGAATGTGCTATTGTTCTCATGTCGGGCATGTGACAAAATCATCAGATATACTAGTATCCCGATTCCGAAGTTCGCATGATCTACGGCGCCCTCGTTTGCCAACTTCGGAATCGAAGGGCACTAGCAACTTATTGAATCTCGTGTGGCTTTGGTTCAGAACTCCGCACAACGATCTGTGCAGCAACAATGGTGCGGACTTCTGAACCGCCGCGTTATAGTTGTGTGCGCTTTCGCTGTCCTGCGCTCTCGCTGAGATCGGTCACGGCAGAGCCGAGTTCGCGTTGCATCTCGCTGGCGATGTCGCGAAAGAGCCTTCGCCCAGTGGCCGAGCGCCTCCGCAAATTCCTCGTAACGCCAGCATCCTATCGCATGAGCGGCGCCTGAGCGTCCTCAGGCAGTGATCCAAGCACATATGAATGAAAGCGGACCGTTGATCGCGCGATGTGCGATCGTCGCGAGGGGCTCAACGGCGATCTTTGCCCCTGCTTTCGGCAACGTGCGGTTGCCCGGCCTGATTACAGAAGGATTCCTCGTCGCGCCATGCGACGACGGTGTCTCAACGTATCCGGCTCTCGCCGCTCGGCCTCGAGAAGGATCTTAGCGGGGCCCCAGCGGCGCCCCATAGATCATCTGAGGCCGATAGGGAACGACCGATATGCCGAAATTCTGTCCGTACTGCTGCTTCACCGCCGGCATATTGACGAGGCCGACCTTCAGGTCCGACGAGTTAGCGTCGATGGGGGCACTGGGAACGCCAGGATTGACGCGATCGACCTCTTGCCTGAGCTGGCGGTTCAAGCAGTCAAAGGCGTGGCTTGAGCCGGCTGGTACGGCACCGCACTGGTCAGAGCCGAAGGAATGTGTCTCGCTGCCGGACAGCGTCGGCTCGCCGCCAATTGTAATTTGAGGCAGCGGGATAGTCTTCTCTTCAGCCATCGCTGGCGAAGCGACGGCCGCCGCAAGGATCGCAAGACAGATCATGCGCATTGCTAAAACCTGCAATTCTTGGCCCCGGACGAAGGAAACAAACTTGAGGCCTCAGCGCCCCCCGATAAATTTCCCGGTGCGCTTGCGGCGCCAGGCCAACGTTACAAGTATGCGATCGTAGGAGCACTGTCCAGATCTCCGACGCGACATGAGCGCTAAAGAGCAAAGGCCGGTGAACATTGTCTTTGCAAATTGCCGGGCGATAGCCGCACTGAAATTCGTCAGTGCCGGCTTGTTTACTGCGGGACCAATCTTCCTTTCTCTCGAATTAAAGCTTCAGTCTGACTCTCTGAAAGCTCCCCGGTGCCTAGCACCTGAAATGGACTGGTCTGGTCATAGTTGTAACTCTGCCGGGCGAGCTGTTGCGGGAGATGGCAGAACGGGCGAGCCGGCCAAAAGTGTTGATGCCGGAGGTAGACCAAAGGCCTTACAAGAAAAAAGCCCCACCGCGCTGGTGGGGCTTGGCTCAGGGATCGGAAGCGTGTTGCACGATTCAACAACATTCGAGCCGGGCCTTGTCCTTGAGAAGCCGAGAGACCTGTTGAGCCAGATTCATGGCGAACTTGCTGTTGCCACGTCCGGTGTTTTGCAGCTTGATGATCTCCATGTTGAGGCGCTTGAGTACGCGATCAATCTGCCAGACCTCGCGCTGGATCATGGTTTTGGTGACGTTGACGTGCCCGTTGTGGGTTTGCGTGGTGACGGTCATCCCGTTGTGACCCACTCCCGTGCCGCCCATGCTGCCGTTGCCGCCCGTGTTGCCACCGGTGCTGCCGGAGAAATGGCCCCCCATATTGCCCCCCAAGTTACCGCCCATGCCGCCGCCGTGAGCGAAGGCCGGCGCCGAGGCCAACACGAGAGCGGCGGCCACGATGATGTTGCTTGCGATTTTCATGACACGATCTCCTTCTTTGTCGTGGCCGGCGCCTTTATTCGAGGAGCCTTGCCGCGGGACCATCCCGGAGCTTGTTGGCGCCTCAGCGCCGCCGACGTTGTGACCATGTCATGGGTCCGATCCGGCCGATGTGCGAAAACTCACACGCCGAACGCAGCGCGTTTGATCGCGTCGTGCGCTACGTCACAAAATGAATTTGACTTTCTACGCCACAAAATATTTTCATCACTCGCATCCTACGCGCGTTGATGATGTTGTGCTCCGCGCATAACAAACAATGGTCAATGTTTTCGCGCGAGCCATGCACACGCGACGCAACTGCGGTTAAATTCGGAAATGGGGGTGGACCGCGGCGACCGCGTATATTTCTGGGCGAAGCGCCGCGGCCCCAGATGGCGCGCCGTCGAGATTGAGCGAGAATGAGCATGCCCAGCGTCGCCACCATCGAAACCGAATACGGCCGCTCCATTTGGCGGCCTGGCCCGCGCCTTCGCGCTCTTGGTTTCGTTGAAACCGATCTTGGCGCCGAAGACGAACCAAGCACTGCCAGTCGAATCTACGCCATGAACCGCGACGCCGCCGACGCCCTCAAGCGCGCCCGCCAACGCCGCGCTGCATAAGCGATCAACAGAAAGGACGACCACCACGACCAACCAAGACATTCGGCAGCAATTGGCCAACCAGAAGGACGGTTGGCCGGCGGACCATGAGCGCCGCATCGCAGAACTGGAGCGCGCCGAACCTGATGCCGTGTATGAATGGATTCGGCAGCAAGTAGCCAAGGAAGCCTGCCGGCTTGCAGACTTCGAACGCGACGTTGTTGAATTGAAGCTCACCTTTGCGGATCACGACCACCGATGCGCCAGATGCGAGGCGTGTTTTCCCAGCTCGAAAAGGCCAAACTGGTCGCCAAGATGCGCGTCGCCCGTGAGCGCATTAAGGCCACGGGCAAGAAATGCGGCGGCCGCAAGAGCTATGCCGAGATCGATCCGC
This sequence comes from Xanthobacteraceae bacterium, assembly GCA_030044555.1. GTDB lineage: Bacteria > Pseudomonadota > Alphaproteobacteria > Rhizobiales > Xanthobacteraceae > BOG-931. Next base: position 4,106 of record JASHVN010000366.1, read on the forward strand.
AGATGGTCGCCCTGGCGCGCTACCTGCGCGGCGGCAATGGCTGGCGACCGTATTCGCTGCGCGACGTCGCCGCCGATCTTGCTGCCTATGGCTACGCTACGCCATCAGGGAAGCCCTACAGCGCATCGGCGGTGCAGTCGATGCTTGACGCCGCATAGGCGCATCAGCGCCGCTCCGCGGGCGTTTCCTCGCGCATTAAAAACGGGAGGCCCCGAGCGTGGGGGCGACGGTTACGCTCGGGGCCGACGTCTGCGGTATATATCCCACCGCAGTTAATCACCGACCGAGTGCGGTTCGGCGAGTGACCAGGCGCGTTTCGCGCCACACTGGCGAATCCGCAGATTCGCTCAGCCAGACGGAGCATTCCCCGCATTTGAAGGTTTGGAGATTCGTAAGGCTGCTTCTTGGCGCAGAGCGCACCAAGTGCATTGATCGCCCGCAATTCGGGCAAGCCGGTCCTGACGTAGCGAAGTCCCTACTTTGCCTCGTATATCCTTCAATCGGCAGCATGGCTCACCTCGTTATCAAACGGTCGATTGAAATTCAAACGATCGTTTGAGGTGTTTTTGTGTCGGCGTTCATTACAGCTCCGTAATCCGCGAGCCCGATGCGGGAAGCAGGCGAGCGCTGCGCGCCAGCGGCGGCCGCACGTCGAGCCCACATACCGTGAAAGAAAAACGCATCCACGGTCACAGCTCGCCGTTTACGCCACGTTGTGGCAGTCTGTTGCGATGATTGGTCATCGACGTTTTCGTCTATACACGCGAGATGCCTTCCCCGCCCGCAGACTCCGCAAGCGGGCCATCATCGCAATGGTTTTGGCTGGCCTCGCGCTTATGGGGGCCGCGCTGGTCCTCGCGCCGGCAATGCCCCGCTAAGCGCACCAGCGGCCACCCCTGGCCGATTGCGCGGCCATTTCGCCCGCTGGCGAGCGCGACGCTCGCTCTACACAGAACAGTCACTAGTGTCCCGATTCCGAAGTTCG
>JASHVN010000367.1 GCA_030044555.1 Xanthobacteraceae bacterium
TGGGGGCCGCCGGCCGGCGCCAAGGCGGTGGTGACCGACGGCGGCTATGTGGTCAACGGCCGCTGGCGCTTTGCCAGCGGCAGCGGCCATTGCCCGTGGATCGGCGGCCACTCGGTGGTGACCGAGCGCGACGGCAAGCCGCGCCTCGACGACAAGGGCCGGCCGGTGCTGCGCACCATGCTGTTCCGCAAGGACGAGGCCGCCTGGACCGACATCTGGCACACGATCGGGCTGCGCGGCACCGGCAGCAATCAGTACGAGGTCAAGGATCTGTTCGTGCCGGACGCCTACACGACCTGGCGCGATCAGCCATCCGATCGCACCAATGACGGCCCGCTCTTTAACATCCCGCTGCTCACGCTTTACGGCATCGGCTTCTCCGGCGTCGGCTTGGGGCTGGCGCGCGCCAGCCTCGATGCGTTCATGACGCTCGCCAACAACAAGACCGGCCGCGCCGGGCGCGGCGTCATGCGCGACAACCCGATCATCCAGTCGGAGATCGCGAAGGTCGCGGGCGGCCTGCATGCGGCGCGCGCGTTCCTCTCCGAGATGCTGGAAGAAATCTGGGAGGCGGTGAACAAGGACGGCGCCACCCTCGACCAGCGCGCGCGGCTGCGGCTGGCCATCACCGGCGCACTGGACCAATCCGTGCGCGTTGTCGACTTCGCCTATACGGCGGCCGCGACCAGCGCGATCTTTAACGGCTCCCCGTTCGAGCGCCGCTTCCGCGACATGCACACGGTGACGGCGCAGGGCCAGGCGCATATGTCGAACTTCGAATCCGCGGGCCAAGCCTTGTTCGGTATTGAGCCGATGCAGCGATTGTAGCAAATCAGCTGAGATGAGATCGCGCATTTTCAGTTCCGTCACCCTGAGGTGGCCGCGAAGCGGCCCTCGAAGGGCGACGGCCCGGACGCCGGGGCCGCTCATCCTTCGAGGCTCGCTGCGCTCGCGCCTCAGGATGACGGACTGAATTCATGTCAAAAAACTCCGCGACCAGAATGCTGCGCAAGGAGGATGCTTCGCTCCTCTCCGGCCGCGGGCGCTATGCGGATGACCTGCCGGTGCCGGTCGGCACCTTGCATGCCCACGTGATCCGCTCGCCCCATGCCCACGCCGACATCGTGCGCATCGATACGGGGGCGGCTTTGGCCCATGACGGCGTCTGGGCAGTTATCACCGGCGACGACGTGCGCAAGCTCTCCGATCCGTTCCTCACCGCCGTGAAGGTGGCGGCGCCCCAATGGGCGCTGGCGATCGAGCGCGTGCGCTATGTCGGCGAGCCGGTCGCATTGGTGGTGGCGGAGAGCCGCTATATCGCCGAGGACGCCGCCGAACTGGTCGAGATCGAATACGCGCCGCTGCCGGCTGCGCTCGATCCGCAAGCGGCGTGCGCGGCCACCGCGCCGCTCGTTCATGCGCAGGCCAAGACCAACGAAGTCTCGGTGCGCGAATTTTCCTACGGCGACACCAAGGCGGCCTTCGCCAAGGCCGACCGTGTCATCGCCATGACCACGGAATTCCCGCGGCTGTCGTTCACGCCGATCGAATGTTACGTCGTGGTCGCTCAGCACAATGTCGCCGAAAACAGCTACGACGTGCTGGCGAATTTCCAGGGGCCGTTCTCCATCCATCCGGTGATGGCGCGTTCGCTGCGCGTGTCCGGGCCGAAATTGCGCTTGCGCATTCCGCCGGATTCGGGCGGCAGCTTCGGCATCAAGCTCTCGGTGTTTCCTTACGTGGTGCTGATGGCGCTTGCTGCGCGGGTCACCGGCCGGCCGGTGAAATGGGTCGAGGACCGCATCGAGCATCTGGTTGCCGCAAGCTCTGGCCCGAACCGCGTCACCAAGGTGGAAGCGGCGGTGAGCAACGACGGCCGCATTCTCGGCCTGCGCCTCGACCAGCTCGAAGATTACGGCGCCTTTCTGCGCGCGCCGATGCCGGGCCCGCTCTACCGCATGCACGGCTCGGTCACCGGCGCCTACGACATCGCCAATGTCGACGTGAAGAACCGCGTGGTGCTCACCAACAAGATGCCGTCGAGCCTCATTCGCGGTTTTGGCGGGCCGCAGCTTTATCTGGCGCTGGAGCGGCTGATGCAGCGCATCGCAATCGAGCTCAAGCTCGATCCGCTCGATGTCATCAAGCGCAACCTCATTCCGGCGCAGAAATTCCCCTATCGCACCGCAGCCGGCGCGCTCTACGATTCCGGCGACTACCAGCGTGCCGTGGAGATCGCGCTCGGCGATGGCCGCCTCGATACGCTCAAACGCCGGCGCGACGAAGCGCGCGCCGCCGGCCGCATCTACGGCATCGGCTTCGCCGCCATCGTCGAGCCGGCGATGTCGAATATGGGCTATCTCTCCACCGTGATGAATGCGGCCGCGCGCGACCGCGCCGGGCCGAAGAACGGCGCGGTGTCGATGGCGCGGGTGAACATCGACCCGCTCGGCGCAGTGACCGTCACCGCCGATGTCACCGTGCAGGGCCAGAGCCACGAGACGGTGCTGGCGCAGATCGTCTCCGAGCAACTCGGGCTTGCGCCCGACGACGTCGAAGTGATTCTGGAAATGGACACCGCCAAGGACCAATGGTCGATCGCGGCGGGCACCTATTCGAGCCGCTTCGCCTCCGGCACGGCGGTCGCCGCGCACATGGCGGCGGTGCAGATGCGCGACAAGCTCAAAAGCATCGGCGCCAAACAGCTCAACGTGCTGCCCGATGATGTCGAGCTTGCCGGCGGCAAGATCCGCAGCCGCTCCAATCCCGACAACGCGCTGCCGTTCGGCCGGGTCGCCGGCACCTCGCACTGGTCGCCGGTGATGCTGCCGGAAACCATGGCGCCGGCATTGTCCGAAACCGGCGTGTGGACGCCGCCCGAACTCGAGCCGCCGACCCACGACGACCGCATCAACACCTCGTTCACCTACGGCTTTGTCTTCGACATGTGCGGCGTCGAGATCGATCCGGTGACTTATCAGGTCCGCGTCGACCGCTATGTGTCGATGCACGATGCCGGCCGCATCCTCAATGCCATTGTCGCCGACGGGCAGATCCGCGGCGCCTTCGCGCAAGGGGTCGCCGCGGCGCTCTACGAGGAATTCACCTATAACGAGGAAGGCGCGTTTCTCTCCGGCACCTTCGCCGATTATCTGGTGCCGACGGTGAGCGAAATCCCCGACGTCGAGATTTTACATTATGAATCGCCGTCGCCGTTCACGCCGCTCGGCGCCAAGGGCCTCGCCGAAGGCAATTGCATGTCGACGCCGGTCTGCAT
>JASHVN010000368.1 GCA_030044555.1 Xanthobacteraceae bacterium
CCGTCGCCGATCTCCAGGATCGAAATGTCGAACGTGCCGCCGCCGAGGTCATAGACCGCGATGGTGCCGGTCTTCTGCTTGTCGAGGCCGTAGGCGAGCGCCGCCGCCGTCGGCTCGTTGATGATGCGCAGCACTTCGAGGCCGGCGATCTTGCCGGCGTCCTTGGTGGCTTGGCGCTGCGCGTCGTTGAAATAGGCCGGGACGGTGATGACCGCCTGCTCGACCTTGGAGCCCAGATAGGCTTCCGCAGTCTCCTTCATCTTCTGCAGCACGAAGGCGGAAATCTGCGAGGGCGAATAGGTCTTACCTTCGACCTCGACCCAGGCGTCGCCGTTAGAGGCGCGCGAAATCTTGTAGGGAACGAGCTTCTTGTCCTTCTCCACCATCGGGTCGTCGTAGCGCCGGCCGATGAGGCGCTTGACCGCGAAGATGGTGCGCTCGGGATTGGTGACCGCCTGGCGCTTGGCCGGCTGACCGACCAACCGCTCGCCTTCATCGGTGAAGGCGACGATCGACGGCGTGGTGCGCATCCCCTCGGCATTTTCCAGGACCTTCGGCGTCTTGCCTTCCATGACGGCAACGCAAGAGTTCGTGGTCCCGAGATCGATACCAATGACCTTGGCCATGGTTGTTATTCCTCTCTTTCTCGGCAGGTCGGGCAGGCCCAAAGGCGCCCTTCAATCCGACCCCCGTATAGTCTCACCTCCGCCCGGCAGTCCGGGCGATTACCCTTGGCTCATATAGGAGAGCGTCATGGCCCCGCAAGGCAAGTCATGCCCCTCAGGGTGGCACAAGTCGGGATGACCCGTGACTTGCCGGACTGCGGCGATCTGGAAGCCGGCGGACTCCAAGACGACGCCAAGACAACGCCGGAGAACGACTGGACCATAGCAAAGCTGGCGCCGGTCTCCACCTCAACGAAAGCGACGCCGCCGCCACCAGGGCGAACGCCAAGTTTGTCGGCCAGTCTGTCGGCTGGTTTGTCGGCGGTGACCATAGCGGCAAAATGCCGGCTCGCAGTAAAGGGTCGGTGAAAGAGCTATAGGAGACGCATGCGAGACGAATGCGCCAATGCGGGCGGGCCGACGCGCGAAGCCTCACCGGGCGCGGGGCTGCGCGTCTATCCCGGTTACCTCGACCGCGATGCCCAGGCGCAATTGCTCACGCGCTTGCGCGCGGCTTTGGCCGCGGCCCCGCTCTACACGGCGCGGATGCCAAAGTCAGGCCGGCCGATGTCAGTGCGCATGTCCAATTGCGGGCCGCTCGGCTGGTTTTCGGATGAGACCGGCTACCGCTATACGGCGACGCATCCGGCGACCGGGCGTCCTTGGCCGCCGATACCGGACGCGCTCTACGCCATGTGGGACGATCTTGCCCGATATCCCAACAAGCCGCAGGCGTGCCTGATCAATTTCTATGGTCCGGCAGCAAAAATGGGGCTACATCAGGACCGCGACGAAGAGGATTTCAATGCGCCCGTGGTCTCGCTTTCGCTCGGCGACGCGTGTTTGTTCCGTATCGGCGGGCGCCGACGCGGCGATCCAACCCGCTCGTTTCGCTTGAGTTCCGGCGATGCGCTTGTCCTTGCCGGCAGCGAGCGGCTCGCTTTCCATGGCGTCGATCGCATCTATCCGGGCACGTCGACATTGCTGCCGGGCGGCGGGCGGATCAATTTGACGCTGCGCCGGGTGACGCGCCCGGGCATCGAGGTTTAGTCCTAGGCGGGCGGCGCGGAGGCTACGTTGATGAGGATCAGCAACCGCAAATGCATGGGCGCCCGCACCGGTTTTGCCGCCATGTTCGCGCTCATGATATTCGCGATATTCGCGCTCCCGGCGCCAAGTGTCGGAGCTCCCGCGCCGATATTCCCGCCCGGCTCTCACATCGGCCTGGTGCCGCCGCCCGGCATGGTGCCGAGCAAGACATTCCCGGGATTCGTTGATCCAAACGACAGCGGCGTCGGCATGGTCATCGGCGCGCTGCCGGCCGGCACGTTCGATGAAATAGAGAAGACGTTTACGGCCGAGGAGCTGAAAAAGCAGGGGGTAACTCTCGAAAAACGAGATACCATTCAGCTCGGCATCGGCAAGGGCCTCCTCGTCATTGGTACGCAGGTCTTCCCGGACAAGAGGCAATACCGCAAGTGGCTGTTGTTCGTGCCGATGCAGGGATTAACCGTCGCGCTCACCATGCAGGCGCCGGTCGACGCCACTGCCTATACGGATGCGGTCGTGCGCGCGGCGCTGTCGACCATTGTGGCGCGTCCCAATGTGCCGCAATCGGAATACCTCAGCCTGCTGCCCTTTACGGTGGGTGACTTCGCCGGCTTTCGTCTGATGAACGTCATTCCCGGCCGCGCCCTGTTGCTGGTCGACGCGCCCGCGTATCCGCACATGGTGGTGACCGACGGCCTGCCCGATTATGAGTTCGATGCGCGAGCGATCATCGCGGCGGTGCCGGGCTCTCCGGGCAGCACAGGCCAACGCGCCGATTTCGCGCGGCTGGCTTTCAATACTATCGGGGGAATAAAGAATATCCAGATGACGATGTCGGAACCGGTGCGCATCGCCGACCAGGAGGGATTTGAGAGCGTGGCGCGCGCCAAGGATTCGGCGACCGGGTCCGATCTGATGGTGGTGCAATGGCTGCGCTTCGGCGGCAATCTATCCCTGCAGATTGTCGGTATTTCACGCGCGCCGATTTGGGAGCGCGAGTTGGCGCGGCTGCGCACCATTCGCGACAGCATCGCGCTCAAGCATTAACGAGCCCACTCCCTCCTCGGCCAGCGTCCAGCCGCGGACGCTTGGCCAGTTCAGCTATCTTGCGCCGAGGCGGGGGCGTTGTCGCTGTTGGACGATGCCGGCGGCGCCGCTTTGGGGCCGCCCTTGGACACGCCGACCAGGGCCGGGCGCAGCACGCGCTCCCCGATCATGTAGCCGGGCTGTACGACCTGAACCACGTGGCCGGCGGGAACCGAAGCATCGGGTACTTCGTAAATGGCCTGGTGCAGGTTGGGATCGAACTTCCCGCCCTGCGGAACGAACTGGCGCACGCGATTTTTTTCCAGCGCCTTCAACAATTCGCGCTCGGTCAATTCGACGCCGTCGATCAGCGCGGCGACGGCGGGCTGCGCGCGCTCGCGCATCTCCGGCGTCACCGCATCGAGCGCGCGGCGCATATTATCGGCAACGCCAAGCAAATCGCGGGCGAACGCGGTGATGCCGCGCAATTCCGCGTCGGCCACTTCACGCGCGGTGCGCTTGCGCAAATTCTCCATGTCGGCGAGCGTGCGCAGGAGCCTGTCTTTGAACTCCGCCGCCACCGCCGCCGGATCCGCCGCCGCAGATTGTGAGGTCGCCGGCGCCGGATCGGCGCTCGGTGCAATGCCCTCGCCTTCAGGGGCCGCGTCGTCCTCAGCGCGAGCGGTCTTGTTTGTCATGGCTTTTTCCCAGTGGTTCCCTTCGCTTACCGCCCGCATATCAGGGCTGAAAGCGGAAAAATCAAGCGATCCGGTAAGGACCGGGTCAGCCGCCGAGGAGCTTGCTGACGACTTTGGCGGTGTAATCCACCATGGGAACAATGCGTGCGTAATTGAGCCGGGTCGGCCCGATCACGCCCAAAACGCCCACGATATGGCCGGAGGCGTCGTGGTAGGGCGCGACGATGGTCGAGGAACCGGACAGCGAGAACAGCTTGTTCTCCGAGCCGATGAAGACGCGCACACCCTCGGCCCGTTCGGCACGGCCGAGGATGTCGATCACCTCGCGCCTGGTCTCCAGATCGTCGAACAGAAGCCGTACGCGTTCGAGGTCGGCGAGCGCCTTGAGATCCTCGAGCAGATGCGCCTGCCCGCGCACGATCAGCTTGCGTTCATCGCTCTCGCCGCCGGACCAGCTTGCCAAACCGCCTGCGATGATCTTCTGCGTCAGCGCATCGAGTTCGGCCTGGCCTTCCTTGAGCGTCTTTTCGATCTCGGCCCTGACCTCATCGAGGGTGCGGCCGCGGACGCGCGCATTGACGAAATTGCCGGCCTCGATTAGCGCCGATGCCGGCAATCCGGGCGGCAGATTGAGGACCCGATTTTCCACCTGGCCGTCCTCCCCGACCAGGATCACCAGCGCGCGCTCGGGCTCGAGCTGCACGAATTCGACGTGCTTGAGCCGCGGGTTCGACTTCGCGGTCAGCACCACGCCGGCGGCGCGGCTGAGGCCCGAGAGCAGGCCCGAGGCTTCGGTCAGGACCGCCTCGAACGACCTGCCTTCGCCCGAGGCGGCAACCTGCGCTTCAATCGCCCTGCGGTCCTGCTCGGTGACGTCGCCGATCTGCATCAGCGCGTCCACAAAGAAGCGCAGCCCGATCTCGGTCGGTAAGCGGCCCGCGGATGTATGCGGCGCATAGACCAGCCCAAGCTGTTCCAGATCGGACATGACGTTGCGCACCGAGGCGGGCGACAACGTCATCGGCAAAATGCGCGAGAGATTGCGCGATCCGACCGGTTCCCCGGTGGCCAGATAGCTCTCGACGATCCGCCGGAAAATCTCGCGCGAACGCTCATTGAGCTGGGCGAGGCCCAGCTGGTTGGCGGCAAGCGGTGGGTCGTGGTTGGTCAAGGCACGCTGCCCTCAATCGTCTCCGGAGGCGAAATATATCACTCCGCCGCCGCCATCGCTCGTGGCGCCCCGCGCAGCATCTGCATCAGGCTGGCGACGGACGGAAAGTGCTCCAACCGGTCGACCGCGCCGATCACCTCCGCGGTCACGGCCTCCGGCAGCACGCCGTCGGCGTAGGCGCGGAATTTTTGCTCGATCTGCGCGCGCGACAGCGGATTTTCGTAGCTGCCGAGCGGATGTTCGCAGCGCGCGGAGACGATTTGACCACCGGCGGTCTCGACATCGACTTTCGCCTGGGAGCCGTCGATCGATGCATCGCCAACGACCTCGACGCGTTCGGCGGCAAACGTCCGCAGTTTGGCGTCGTCGTAGCGTTCCGGCTCGAACTGCGCCAAGGTCAGCGTGCGGTCGTGCAGGACCACCGCGGCAGTGTAATGGGCCGAGAGCAGCGCTTCGAACTTGGCTTTGTAAGTGTTGAAGCCGCCGTGCATCTTGTGGGCACCGGGGCTCAGCGCGATGCGAACCTTGCGGATACCGGCCGCATCGATGTCCTGTTTGTCGACGATGTCGAACAAGGCCGTGACCATGCCCTGGATCAGCGACGCCGAGGGCCATAGCCGCAACGCGATCTGCTCAAGCTCCCAGCGGGTGCCGAGTTCGGCGATTGCCGCATCGGGTTTGCCGCCGTCCGCATAAGCGTTGTAAAGGCCGCCGTCCTTGGCGGTGAGAAATTCGCGCGTGGCGACGAAATTCTGCTGCGCCAGCAGCGCCGCCATCAGGCCTGAAAGCGCGCCGCGGCATTGGTGGAATTTCACCGTTGGCGTGCCCCAGGCGGCGAATGTGCCGGCGGCCTGGCTGCCGGCGAGCCCGAACGCCTGCGCCATGGTGTCAGCGTCGAAATCGAGCAACGAGCCGATCGAGGCGGCGGCGCCGAATGGACCGATCACACCCGGGCCGTGCCAGCCGCGGCCGCGGAATTTCGGATAATCGAGCCCAAGCCCGATCCGCGTCGTTACCTCGCAGCCCGCCGCAATCGCGGTGAGCAAAGCGCGGCCGGAAAGCCCGTCGCGTTCGGCGATGGCGAGCGCCGGCGGTATCACCTCGGGCGTAATGTGCGTGAGCGTCGGACGATACACGTCGCACATGGTCACGGCAGTGACCAGATAGGCATTGAGCAGCGTCGCCCCGGCAAGCGACAGCGCTTCGCCGCCGATCACGGTCGCTTCGCGCCCTTCTGCCAAGGCCGCGGCGAAAGCCGCCACCTGCCCGGTCTCCTCCCCGAGGCGGCCGGCGACCGCGCAGGCCAGCGCGTCGAGCAGCAGGTTCTTGCAATGATCGCGAACCCGATCGGGAATGTCGTCGTAGCGGAGCTTGGCGGCGAATGTCGCCAGCGTTTGCGTGACCTCCGCGGCCATAATGCTCTCCCCTGCGCGCCTGGACTGCACGGAGGGTAGCGAAATCACGCTGAGTCTGGCAATCGCTTGGCACAGTTCGGGCTGCGACGCGAGCCGCATCATGGTCTTGTGGCGAAGGTGGCGGAACGCCTAAAAGGCTGGACCCCGTTTGGGCCCCGCGCCCGCCAATAAGGAGAGCCGTATGCGGCCGAGCCGCCGACAGCCCGATGAGTTACGCCCGGTTTCGCTCGAGCGCGGCGTGGTGAAATTCGCAGAAGGCTCCTGTTTCGTGAAGTTCGGCGATACCCAGGTGCTGGTCACCGCCACGCTCGAGGATCGCCTGCCGCCCTGGCTCAAGGGCCAGGGGCGCGGCTGGATCACCGCCGAATACGGCATGCTCCCGCGCGCCACGCTGGAGCGCACGCGGCGCGAAGCCTCCTCCGGCAAGCAGACCGGACGCACCGTGGAAATCCAGCGTCTGATCGGGCGCAGCCTGCGCTCGGTGGTCGATCTGAAAGGGCTCGGCGAGCGGCAGATCACCATCGACTGCGACGTGATCCAGGCCGACGGCGGCACCCGCACCGCCTCGATCACCGCCGCCTGGCTCGCGCTCTACGACTGCATCGCCTGGATGAAGGCACGCGAGATGGTCCCGATGGAGGTGCTGCGCGACCATATCGCCGCAATCTCCTGCGGCGTCTGCGGCGGCATCGCCGTGCTCGATCTCGATTACGCCGAGGATTCGCAAGCGGAGACTGACGCCAATTTCGTCCTCACCGGCTCCGGCCACATCGTCGAGGTGCAGGCCACGGCTGAAAAGGTGCCGTTTTCGGAAGAGCAATTGACCACGCTCTTGGCGCTCGCCCGCAAGGGCGTGGCCAAGCTGATCGATCTGCAGAAGATGGCGTGCATGTAGCCGACGACAGCGGACGGATGACAGACGACAGATGACTGAGGTTGAACCGCGCAAGACCCATCGCAAAATCTTTGGCAAAATCTTTGGCAAAATCTGTAGTTCGTCTGCCGATGTCTGCCGTCTGGTCATCGCCACGCACAATCCTGGCAAGCTTCATGAAATGCGCGAACTGCTTGCGCCTTACGGCATCGACGCCATTTCAGCGGGCGAGATGGGCCTCCCGGAGCCGCAGGAAACCGGAATGAGTTTTCGCGATAACGCGCGCATCAAGGCGGAAGCGGCCGCCCAAGCGACCGGCCTGCCCGCCTTTGCGGACGATTCGGGCCTTGCTGTCGATGCGCTTGACGGTGCGCCGGGGATTTACTCGGCGCGCTGGGCCGGGCCGGACAAGAACTTCCGCTACGCCATGGAAACGATCGAAGAAAAACTGCGCGAGCGTGGCGCCACGACGCCGGAGCGCCGCAAGGCGCAGTTCGTCTCCGCTTTATGCGTCGCCTGGCCGGACGGACATGTCGAGGACTTCGAAGCACGCGTTGCCGGCACGCTGGTTTGGCCGCCACGCGGGGATCAGGGATTCGGCTACGATCCGATGTTTCTGCCCGACGGCCATGCCCGCACCTTCGGCGAAATGTCGAGCGAAGAAAAACACGGCCTGCCGCCGCGCGGAAAGGGTTTGTCGCACCGCGCCCGCGCTTTCATAAAACTCGCGGAGGCTTGCCTTGAGCAACGCTGAACAGGCCTTCGGTGTCTATATTCACTGGCCGTTCTGCCTCTCCAAATGTCCGTATTGCGACTTCAACAGCCATGTGCGGCGCGAGCCCGTCGACGAGCTGCGTTTCCT
>JASHVN010000369.1 GCA_030044555.1 Xanthobacteraceae bacterium
CGCACCGATAAAAGGCGGCAAGTTCATCGGCAAACGCCGCCGCCGTCAGCTTGGTTAGAGCCAACCAATCGGTATCGTTGAGCGCCAGACCGCGACGCCCGCTGGCGCCCTCGTCCAGGGCTTGGCCATCGCGCAGTACACTCTTGCGATCGAGATGAGCTATGAAGTCGTGTTGCAGCATAGCGGCCACCGCTCGATGACTGCTTATTGCGCAAACGATTTACGTCGCTTTCAAGGCCAGCGGCTGTCCGATACTAAGATCGAATTTCCGACACAATGGATCGACGCGGCCAATTCGATTTGGGCCGTTGCGGTCCAAGATTCGAGTCCTTGTGCGCCCACCATTGATTTTCCTGGATTTCTCCCACCTCACACTCAGGACCAGTTGGGTGCGGCTGCGCCGCGTACAGGCAGCCGCCAACAAAACCGCACTCACACCTACGCAGCGTGGCGACGGCGAAGCTCGGCGGTATAGGTCCGATACTCGGACTCGAATCGATTGACCGTGTTCACGTAAGAGGTCATCAGCGCCGTCCCCTTGGCGGGGTCACTCATACTGCTAATCTCGGCAGCCACTTCGGCCCGATGATCCAGCAGCTCGGACATCGCGTCTGTATTCGCCGCGATGGCACACCACAATTCATCATCAGTCAGGTTCACGCACTGCACAGCCATTCCCCACGCTTACTCGCCCCGCGCAGCAGAGAGTGTGCGACTGCGTGGCTAAAATTGGTTTAACGCGTGAGGTCGCGACAGTCGCACGCAGAGCCCAGCCGCCGCCGAGACGTCAATGGTCTGATCTTCGCAGTCGCACAATGATTACTTTGACTGTTACCGCAAAATCACAGTCGAGAAAATTAGATCGAATTTCTCAGACGACCTACAGAATAGCTACGTATTTCTCCCGATACCCTCCAGATATTGATCCGGGCACAAACAAATTGCGCACGAGTGTCGGCCTCGGCATCGGGGTCGGGTCGGCAAGGCCGGGGGGTGCGCCAGCCATGAAGCTTGGAGCACTACGCACCGCGTTGGTCGCGACGACTTCGGCCGCGTTCCTGTTAGGGCGGAAGCCCGCCACGGCTGCGGTCGGAGTTGGCTGCCCGATCGACCACTACGACAAATCGTTTCCAGTGGCCGTGCGGCTCATGGCGCGGGCTGTCGCGGTCGCCGCGATGCGGGTGGTTGCGTTCATAATTTTGGGCTTGGCGCTCGGCAGCTGCGCCCAGGGCGCGCTTGCGCCCGCGACGCAGGTCGGTTGGACGCCACGCGACGAACGATTGATGTCGCATCTTCCGTATGCGCAGGCTGACATTCCTGAACGCTATCGCCGGCATATCGTCGATTATCAGCGCAGAGAAACCCCCGGCACGATCCTCGTCGATAGCGACGACAAGTTTCTTTATTACGTGCTGCCGAAAGGCAAGGCGATCCGCTATGGCATTACAGTGGGCGAAGAAGCGCAGGCCTGGAGCGGTATCGCCAAGGTTGGCCGTAAGGAAGAATGGCCGGCGTGGATTCCGACTGCGGGTGAACAGGCGCGGCTCGGCCCATTTCCCGCCCGTGTCCCGGGCGGACCCCGTAATCCGATGGGTGCGCGCGCGCTGTACCTTTATTCGGGCGGTAAGGACACACAGTACCGCATCCATGGCACCAACCAGCCTGAATATATCGGCCAAGCGATCTCATCCGGTTGCATTCGCATGACCAACGAGGATGCGATTGACCTCTACAACCGCGTTTCGATCGGCACCCTCGTCGTGGTCCTCGGCCCGACCATGAACGCGATACCGTAGAACGCGTTGAGCACAGCCTTGTGGAAGCAGTGTCGGGCGCTACGGGCCAATCACGCGGGGTGTGAGTTTTCGCGACAATCACGGCCCCACTTCGGTGGGGCTTTTTTTGTTGCTGGCTGCAATCCGGCGGCGATGTGGGGCCCGGCGGCATCAATCTCGATGGTCAGGTGGTCCCCATTCTTATCACCAGTCATCGCGCGGTTGGCTAAAGCCTGGCTGAACGAATGGTCGGTTGTCCGGAGGCTGAAAGGACGGCCTGAATTCCTGATTGTAAAGTCGATAATTCCTGCCGTCAGTCGCCGTCTGCCAGTGGCGCTCTCTTGGCAAGTCCCTTGACGAGTTCCTTAGCAAGTTCCTTCTCTTCGCCGCGACCTTGGCTGCCGCGGCGGGCGATGCGGCAGCCGCTTTAGCAATGCGACGTTTTTCTACCGAGCCCGCAGCATGTTCAGCGGCGGAAACGATCGCCCTCGAAGCCGTTCTGCTCGGTTCGTGCGCGCTCGCGACGGCATTCGTCGTTGAAGCCGGCGTCGCACCGTGCGCGGGCGGCTTCGGCGGCATATACTCCGCAATGAGCGCCGCCGCTGCCATTGTATTGACGAAGGAAGTCATCTCCGCTGCTGGCGCGACAATGACCGGTGCCTTGCTCACCAGCGCATGGGCGGCAACTGACGTATCGCCGTCCCTCGACCCGGGCCCCTCGAGCAGCGAGTTCATCACGACCGCACCGGACGTCGCACCGATTGCAGTCGAGGCGAGGGCGATGCAGAGGAAGCGTATGAAGCTTTGGCTGGGCGCGAGACAACCCCATTCGGGGTGAAAGTTGCCGGCAGAACGCATGACAACCTCTGACGCGACGGCTGCCCGCACCTCCCTTCACAGCGAAGCCCGTCCTGAGATGCAGGGACACCACTCCCCGCCGTTCAACGTAACAGCCGACCACATCGTTCGATCACGCCATGACGCCGGCGCCGGTCCTCGATGACCTGGTTAAAAACCGCTAACACGCACGGTTGCGATGTCTCCATTATGTGTGTGAGTGGAAAGCCTCCGCCCACCGGGACGTTGTCCTTGCAAGGACGTGTCACTGAACTCCCGCTTTCCTGGTCAATCAGTACGGGGCGAGCACTGTAAGGCCCAGCGATATGTCCGATAGCTGACAAAGGAACTCAGTCTGAGAATTAAGTGTTGCTGAGAATTGAGTGTTAAAGTCGAACCTTCAATAGGGGGATGCCGGTGCCGCTTTATACGTTCAAACTGCGACGAGGATCTGCGCCGCTCGCCGACGATACGGGCATCCATTTGCCTGATCGTGAGCAGGCATTGGTCTATGGCCAGGAAGTGGCCCGCGAGCTGATGCAGGGCAGGGAAGCCAAGACCCGCTCCTGGCGGCTTGATATATATGAAAATCACGGTGACCGGGTGTTCGAGCTGCCCTTCGCCGCCATCGACCCGACGCTCGATCACCTTGTTCCGGAGTTCAGGAGCACGGTGGAACGCCTGTCCGACGCCTATCGATCCTGGCAGGAAACGGTCCACGCCTCCCGGGTGACCATGCGAGAATCGCGTGCGCTTGTAGCGCGGTCTCGGGGCAAACCTTATCTCGCCACATTCGCCGGTGAACGGACCATCAGGTGAATACGCCGATCTGGCAGCGATCATCACCAAAGTCGCGCGACGCATAAAAACTGGGGAAAGCCGGGAACTCGACTCTGCGCTGGGTACTTACCCTTGGGGTCCGCCTGCACTGCCAAGGCGAGCATGGAGGGGAGCTCGGTTCATGTCCACGACACTGTTCTTGAGAAACCTTTTCCTTTCCGAGTTGAACGCTGAGGATTTTTCCTTGTTGCGCGGGCACTTGGCGCCCACGGAGTTGCGTGCCGGCAACATGCTGCACAGGTGTGGCGACAGGATCGAAGACATTGTCTTCCCCTATTCGGGGGTCGCCATGATGACGGCGCCGCTGCGCGAAGGTTCCGGTGCCGGAATTGCTTTGATCGGATGCGAAGGGCTTGCCGGCGGCTTCGCGGCCAGTGCCTCGGCGCCGGCAACCTGCGACTGCGAGATTGTGGTTTCGGGTCAGGCGTCCAGGATGGCCGCGCCGGCCTTTCGCTACGCGTTAGATCGCAGCCCGACCCTTCGCCGCTGGGCGTCGCAATTCGATAACGCGCTGATGGCGCAGGCCCAACAAACAGCGCTCTGCAACGCCGCGCATTCGGTCGAGGCGCGGATTTCGCGATGGCTGCTCGAGTTGCAGGATCGTAGCGGGGGCGAACGAATCCCTTTGACGCAAGGCATGCTGGCGCGGCTTCTCGGGGTGCGGCGCACCACCGTGACCTTGATTGCCGGTCATCTCGAAGCTGCGGGTGCGATCAGGTGTCGCCGCGGATTCATGCAGATCGTCGACCGCGCCGTGCTCGAGGCAAGCTGCTGTGAATGTTACGGCCACCTCAAGAGCAATGGGACGCGGCTGGTTTCGCGACGCGAGCGCGTCGTCGCCGAGCCCCAAGCGCGCGCATTGGAATCGCACGGCTGAGACCCGAGTTCGGGTCACGCTGAGTTTGCTTCCGGCGGCCGGATTAGCATCCGCAAAAGGCTTCAGCGGCGACGCCAGAATATTGCAACGCGAAATGATCTTGAGTTCGTCTTCATCTTTTGGCGGTCAACGCATGGCATTGACCGCACCTGGGCCGCTGCAGCGCCTTCCGGATGTTAGCGGGCGTGGACGGGACGGCCCGTGAAGTCTTGCGTTTTCGAACCAGGGAGTGCGCGGGCAGCCGCCGGCAATTGCAGCACCGTTGCGCGCTGTCCCGCGCGCAGGCGCGTCAGCAGCACGATCCTGCCGTCGGGGAATTCGACGGCGTCGTGATGGGTCGTCGGGTTGTCGAGGTTGATCTGGCAAAACCGACCGACCTTGTGGCCCGTGTTCCACCGCTTCCTGTCGAAGAAAAGCGTCTGCAGCCACGCGTGCTGCCGCTCGACCTCAGCGTCGAAAGCAAGTTCGGTGCCGGGCAGCAGGCAGACGGCGGCGTTCGGTTCGTCGACCGCCGAGAATCCGCGCGTCAGCGTGCTGCTGAATTCGGTAGTGATGAGCTTGTCTCCGACTTTGGCCGGCCGGGAAGCAACTCCGTGAAGGCTATAATCGCACATGACTGACCTTTCCTGAGGTGATCCGGTAAGCAGCGTAAGCCCGGGAACGACGTTTCCGAAAAATGCCAAGCTTGGCGTCGCATATCGCTGTCACACTGGTTGCAAGGCGTCCTGCCGCCTGCCTGGTCTCACGGAGTGCAAGTCCTCACAGAGTGGAAGTCCCACAACGGGGAAGCGGAGACTCCGAGTGCGCATCAGGTTTTCGTTTCGGACTAGCTGCAATAGAGCAACACCGTGAATCTCACGCGGTTCCGTATTCCGCGCGGCTTTGTCGCCGCCCGGCGCTGTCTGGAAATTGCCTCGTCCATTGTTGGTCCCGTCGATTTTTTCCTGCCGAGCGTTCGCGTCACCGCGACGGGCTTGCGTAGGTTTGTGCGACCGTCGGGGATTTAGCGCGCTCATGCCGGTACGACGTATGGGAACTTGCTGTCCCGCTGCTCCTTGGCGATCGACGGCTTCAGTCCTGACGGCACAGCCGTGCCGGCGACAAGGGACAACATCGCTTCGGGTGCGTTGTCGGCCGTTGTCCGGCCGTTACGCGTGGCGAAACCATATATCGCCGGTGTCCCCACCTCATTGTCCCCACGTCATTCCCCCTGCGCCAAATCCACAAACAAGCTCTTCAAACAACCGCCGGACGCCGTGGGTCATCCTCGCACACTGCGAAAGAAGTCCGGGCGAATTCCGCCTAGAAGTCGCCCGGACTCTTTAACCGAGGCAGCGGATCGGCGGAGTGGACAAGGTCCTTCGATCCGGGGGAAAAACCCAATTGAGCAATCTCAGCCTCGAGCTGGCGTGGGACGGGGGAGGAGATCCGCACCAGCGGGCCGCACTGTGCCATCGGCTAAGCGCGCTCTCTTCTCAGAAATTGTCGGAATTTTTCAATTGTTGTATAAGTCACCGCCGATCCAGGTCGGCGCCCTGGCGGGTGGAAA
This sequence comes from Xanthobacteraceae bacterium, assembly GCA_030044555.1. Classification (GTDB taxonomy): domain Bacteria; phylum Pseudomonadota; class Alphaproteobacteria; order Rhizobiales; family Xanthobacteraceae; genus BOG-931. The sequence goes on from JASHVN010000369.1 coordinate 5,879, forward strand.
TATCGGGTATGTCCAGTATGGCTGATTTGAAGTTCTTAAGACCCAGCGACAAGCGCGCATAAAAATTTCAATCCATAAACCACACTAAAAATAATCAAATTGCCGGTGTCGCTTTGCTTCCAGAATTCGCATCGGGGCCGCTGCCGGTACATGCGAACTTTCGCAATCGGGAGACACTGGAGCAGAATGGGTTTTATTTGAATCGCCATTCTGCTCTAGTTTACTGTTGGAGCATGATCCCTCGGAAAAAGCCCGATGGCATGCTTTTCCGAAAACCGGTATCCACCCCTCGGATCAAGTCCGAGGGCAAGCTTTTCGGGATCATGCTTTAGCTAGAGGGAGCGCCGATATTGCCGCGGCGGCCTGCCGACAATCCGCTTGAACACGACGGAAAATTGGCTTGAGCTGCTGAAGCCGCAATCGAACGCGATATCCGTCAGGGTGCGGGTCGGATCCTTCATCATCTCCTTCGCGCGATTTATCCGGTGAGCCAGCAAGTAGCGGTGCGGCGACGATCCGGTCGACTGTTTAAAGGCGCGACAAAACGAAGCCTCATGAAGGTGTACAGCGCCGGCGATCTCCGACAGCGCCGGAATCTTGCTGCCGTTGTTCTCAATAAGCTGCAGCGCGCGTTTCAAGCGCCAGCTGGCCAGACCCCCTCTGATGTATTCATGCGACAGCTGCGGGAGGCCTCTCAACTGAAATTTCAACAAGCGGATCAACGTCAGCATCAGGAAGGTCTCAATGTATAGACTGCTGTGTGCGCTCTGGTTTTCGATTTCCTCCTGAATGGCCGCCAGCGCCTGACGCGCTGTCGGATCATCCACGCCGATTTGCGCGCAAAGTTCCTCGCTCAATTGTTCGGCGTGGTCGTCATCCAATTGCTCAAGGACCGTCGGTTCTATCGTCAGGAGAAGGGCGCGCCACTGGCTTTCCGTGTTCGTTATGCGAAGGCGCAGATATCTCTGAGCCGGATTAAAGATGACAGTGTTTGCAGCCAGCGAGCCCAATTGATCAAGGCGGTCACCGGTATTGCATTCGCACATTCCACAAACGCCGTCAGGCAAAAGAATGAGAAGGTGCGACGTTAGAGAAAATTCGAAATCCGTTGCGTCAAGGCGTCTGAAGACAAACAATTCCGCTTTTATGTCGCTTCCATTGAGGGACCGGCTTGGCTCAACGTTAGGATGAATTCTACGCATGGCACGCCCCGCTTTGAAGACGTCATCACGAATGATCGGCTCCTTGAAGAAAGTGTCCGCAATGACGCGGGCTGCTCTTGGAGGTTTTTCAGGCCTTTTCTTGACAAGCCGGTCACAATCTCGCGCAAGTGATTACAGGAACCTGTTCCATTTGCGCAACTTTCGCGCGCTTTTGCGGTGCGGCGGCCGCCACCTGCAGGGGGGATTTGGGTGAGCGCAGATGGCGCGCATCGGCAGGACGATTGGAGCGAAATGACGGCGCCGCGAAGCGGGTGTCCGGCGTTGAGTTGACGCGATTTTTGCACGGAAATCGTCTAGGTCGATGAGGCTGGAGGGGCGCTTGTCGATCGTGTCGGCGAGCGATGAATCTCCACTGCGCCAGTTGTTGACGGGCGCCTTTTGACTCAGATTTTAGAAAACAAGCTGCAGCGAAAACGCCGGTAACCATCGGAATAAGTGGCAGTCAATGATCGCGATAGAGGTGCGCAACGGAACGCGTTAAAGAACAGAAAAATCCGTTAAGTTATTAAAAGAAGTTTCCCAAGTTGGGCTTATATCTGCGACATGCTGGGCAACGACTCACGGTTGGGCGGGTGCCATGACTGGCCGAAGTTTGCAGTCCGAAGTCAGCCAATCTGACAATGAAATTCTCTCTGACAATGAAATTCTCCATGTCATGGAGCTTCACCATCGGATCGCCAACGACTACACAAACGCCATCTCCTTTGCACGCAGCGTGGCGGCAGGTGCTGCGAGCGGGGAAGCAAAAGTTGCTGCCGAGAAGATAAGCCGCCACCTGCATCTCTTAGCTGATGCGTTTCACGCTCTGTGCCCGCCAGCCGGAGACGGGCCGGTCGACCTTGCGGACAGTCTTTCTGGACTTTGCCGGGCGATGAGATCTGCGTGGCTGACGCCAGAGGGGATAAAGTTACAGCTCGCAGCATCGGGGCCGATCCTCCTTCAAGGGACGATGTGCTGGAGAGCCTGCCTTATCGTCTCCGAGCTGATAAGAAATGCGTCATTACATGCATCGTTTCCAGATAATGGATGTATCGTTGTTTCGATTGATGTCGTCTCGGGTCGCGTAGTGTGCCAGGTGAGCGACGACGGGGCGCCCGCATTAGCTTATGTGCCTGGTATGGGAACTCGACTTATCGATGCGCTGGCAAGTGAGCTTCGGGGCTCGGTCAAAAGGCGGTTCGGAAAATTCGGGGCAAGGGTCCTGCTTTCTTTCCCAATGGACCCGATCATGCGCGATGAGCAGCGGGCCAGCGGAGCGGAACGCAAGAGGCGCGAGGCTAAGCTCGCGCGGTGATCATGCAAATTTCCCTTCGATCTGGGCAATTTGTCAAAAGTAATTCCCTGCCACCGCGGGCATGAATGCATTCCGCGGGCCGTCCAGAGCGGGAGCGGCCACGATTTGCCGGAAAAGCCTCGTCGGAAAAAGCCTTGTCGGAAAAACACCGCACGCTTTTGTCGCAGCCATCATGAAGGTCGCGCAGATCTGCGTCGCGCCGCCAGGCGCGACTGTCATTTGAGGAATGACCAGTCTGAGATATCGGCGCGACCCGCTCGAGAGGAGCTGAGGATGATCAATACTCCAGTAGATACTAAAGACACGGAGTTCCCTATCTCCCGCCAACCGACGCACAGCGAGCTCGTTGCCAGGGGTGTGACGCTGCCGATCGCTGCCGGGCTTTCGTCACGCGCCGCGGCGCCGCCGTCGATCGGCTCGGCGAGTCCGGAGGTGGTTTCGGTAAGCCTGACCGTCAACGGGACGCTGCACGCCCTCATGCTGGATACTCGTACGACGATCCTTGACCTTTTGCGCGAACATCTCGACCTGACCGGGACGAAAAAAGGCTGCGATCAGGGCCAGTGTGGCGCCTGCACGGTGCTCATTGACGGTCGGCGCGTCAATTCCTGCCTGACGTTTGCCGTCATGTATGACGGCGCGCAGATCACCACGATCGAAGGACTCGCGACCAAGGGCACGCTGCACCCGCTGCAGCAGGCGTTCATCGACCATGACGCGTTCCAGTGCGGCTACTGCACGCCAGGGCAGATCTGCTCGGCAGTCGGTTTGATCTCCGAGGGCAGAGCGAAAACCGCCGATGACATTCGCGAACTCATGAGCGGCAATCTGTGCCGCTGCGGCGCCTACGGCAACATCCTCGCGGCGATCGCGCAAGCCATGAGGCGCGCATGATCAGCTTCCACTATGCGCGCGCCTCCTGTGTGGGGGAAGCGCTGCAAGAAGTCGCCGGCGATGCAAACGCGAAATTCATCGCCGGCGGCACCAATCTGATCGATCTGATGAAAATGGATGTCGAACGGCCGACGAAGGTGATCGACATCACGCGCTTGCCGCTCAAGCGGGTCGAACGCACGCCCGGCGGCGGGCTGCGTATCGGCGCGCTCGTGCGCAACACCGATCTCGCCTATCACCCGCTGGTCGAGCAGCGTTACCCGGTTCTCGCCGATGCGATCATGGCAGGCGCCTCGCAGCAATTGCGGAATATGGCCTCCACCGGCGGCAATCTCCTTCAGCGCACCCGCTGCGCCTACTTCTACGACATAGCGACGCCTTGCAACAAACGCGAACCGGGCAGCGGCTGTTCGGCCATCGAGGGGCAAAATCGAATGCACGCGATCCTGGGCGGCAGCGAGGCCTGTATCGCGACGCACCCGTCCGACATGTGCGTAGCGCTTGCGATGTTGGACGCGAAAGTGCATGTCGGCAGCGCGTCCGGCGACCGCGTGATCGCTTTCGCAGATTTCCACCGGTTGCCGGGCGATACTCCGCAACGCGACACGCATCTCAACGCCGGCGAGATCATCACTGCGGTGGAGCTGCCGCCGAAAGGCTTCGCCACGAACTACACGTACCTGAAAATCCGCGACCGACTCTCGTACGCATTCGCCCTGGTGTCTGTTGCCGTCGGCCTTGAGCTCGACGGCGATACGATCAAAGAGGGACGGTTCGCGCTCGGCGGTGTCGCGCACAAGCCGTGGCGCGATCCGCAGGCCGAAGCCGTGCTGCGCGGACAGCCGGCTCATGCCGCAACGTTCGCTCGCGCGGCTGGCGTGGTGCTGCGCGACGCCAGGGGCTATGCGCACAACACCTTCAAGATCGATCTTGCGCGCCGCTGCATCGTGCGCGCGCTCACGCAGGCCGCGTGCGGTACGCCGCAGTCACAGTCAGCCAAAAAGATCGTTTGAGGACGGCCATTGAGGACGGACATTAAGGACGGACATGGCACCGTATATCGGCACCGCGACATCGCGCGTTGACGGCGTTGCGAAGGTCACCGGCGCGGCAAAATATGCCGCCGAATTCAACACGCCGGGACTGGTTTACGGCAGCATCGTTACCTCGACCATCGCGAAAGGCTGGATCAAACGCGTCGACGGAAGTGCGGCGATGCGCGTCAAGGGCGTGATCGATGTGCTCTCGCACGAGCATCGCCCGCCTATGGCGGACGACGATAAAGCCTATGCGGACGAGGTGGCGCCGTTGGGATCGCCCTTCCGGCCGCTCTACGACAACAGGGTCATGTTCAGCAGACAGCCGATTGCGCTTGTCGTCGCCGAAACCTCTGAGATCGCGCGCTTTGGAGAGTCTCTGGTTCGCGTAGAGTATGAGGTGGAGGCGCCCGTCACCGACCTGAACCGCGAACGTGACGCGGCGGTCCCCGTCAAGCCTCCGACCAATCCGTTCGAAGCCTTGTTCACGCCCCCGAAGCCACGCGGTGCGCCCGAGCGGGCGCTCGCCGCCGCAGCCATGCGGCACGAGGCCGAATATTGCACGCCGATCGAGCACCACAACCCGATGGAGCTCTATGCAGCGACGGTGATCTATCACGCCGATGGCAAGCTCACGCTCTATGACAAGACGCAAGGCGTGCAGAACATCCAGCGTTATGTTTGCAGCGTGTTCGGCATGAAGCCGGAGGATGTGCGCGTCATGTCGCCGTTCGTCGGCGGCGCATTCGGCAACGGCCTGCGGCCGAATTTCGAGATCGTATTGGCGGTCCTGGCGGCGCGCGCGCTGCGGCGCTCGGTGCGCGTGGTGCTGACGCGGCCGCAGATGTATGCGCTCGGCTATCGGCCGGCAATGATCCAGCGCATCGGCCTCGGCGCCACGACCGACGGAACGCTCGACGCGATCACGCATGACGCGATCACCGTGACATCAGAGTATGAGGACTACTATCGGCAAGAAACCGGCTGGTCGGGCCTGCTCTATACGTGCGCCAACGCCAAGTACGCGCATAAGCTGGCGAAGCTCGACCTGCCGACGGCCTGCGACATGCGCTGTCCCAGCGCCGCTACGGGAGTCTATGCGCTCGAATGCGCGATGGACGAGCTTGCCGTCGCGCTCAAGGCTGATCCGCTCGAACTCCGGCTGCGATGTTATTCCGAGCGCGATCAGAACAATAACCGGCCCTTCGGCAGCAAAGCGCTGCGCGAATGCTACCGACAGGGCGCGCAGGCATTCGGCTGGGACAAGCGCAATCCCGAGCCGCGCTCGATGCGCGACGGCGCCGACCTGGTCGGTTGGGGCATGGCAACCGGCGTCTGGGACGCATTCCAGGCGCCGATTACCGTGCGTATCGCGCTGAGCGCCAACGGTCATGCGGAAGTCGCCTGTGCGACCTCCGACATTGGCACGGGTACGCGCACGATCATGGCGCAGGTCGCGGCGGACATGCTTGGGCTGCCGCTCGACCACATCAGCATCAATCTCGGCGATTCCAATCTGCCGCAATCGCCGGTCGAAGGCGGGTCGTGGATTGCGGTTTCGGTGTCGAACGGAATAGCCACGACGGCTGCTTCTATTCGCGACGAATTGCTGCGGCTGGCCAAGCAGATTCCAAATTCGCCGCTCGCCGCGACGGCGCCCGGCGAAGTCGCGCTCATCGACGGCAAGCTCGCAGACAAGGGCGATGTGTCGCGCGCGATATCGATCTCAGATGCGATGCGGCAGGGCGGGGTGGAGCGTATCGAGCAGGAAAAAACCACCAACCCCAGCGCGGATGCAGCACGCGCCCACAACACGCATTCGGCCGTGTTTGCCGAGGTGAAAGTCGACGAGCAGCTTGGCGTGATCCGCGTCACCCGCGTCGTCAGCGCGGTCGCGGCCGGTCGCATCCTGAACACGAAGACGGCCGGCAGCCAGGTCCTGGGCAGCGTGGTCTGGGGCATCGGTATGGCACTGCACGAGGAAACATTGATCGATCACAGGTTCGGCCGCGTCATGAATGCCAACATCGCCGAATATCACATGCCGGTGAATGCGGACGTCCACGACATCAAAGTCATCTTTGTCGACGAGCCGGACGACAGCAATCCGCTCGGCATCAAGGGTGTCGGCGAGATCGGCATCGTCGGCGTTGCGGCAGCGATTGCCAACGCGGTGTACCACGCGACCGGAAAGCGCGTGCGCGACCTGCCGATAACGCTCGATAAACTAAGCCCGTAGCAAACGCAAAAATGCGTCTAGTCTATCAATTAACTGGAGGTCACCATGAAAGTGCTTGAAGCGCTCTCCGCCGCGATTGCGGCCGAAGGTATCGATCACATTTTTGCGGTCATGGGCGATGCCAACCAGGACATTATCGTGGAGCTGTGCGAAAAACATGGGCTCAAATACGTTCACGCGCACCATGAGATGGCGGCCGTTGGCATGGCGGACGGCTATTCGCGCTTTTGCGGCAAGATAGGCCTTGCCGCCACCACGCAAGGACCTGGCTACACCAACGCAACGACATCGCTGGTTCTGGCCCGGCTGCATCGATCGCCGGTCTTGATGCTGGCCGGGCACGCTTCGCTGCGTGATCCCTATAACCCGCAGGGCATGGTCGATCAGCATGCAATGGCGAAGCTCACCGCCGAGGCGACGGCGAAAATCGATCACGCCGACGATGTCGATTACTGCCTTGGTGAAGCTTTCCGCCAGCTCAAAGCGAGAAAAGGGCCGTTTGTCCTCAACATGCCGCAGGACGTCCAGCACAGCGTCCTGCCGGAAGAAAAATGGACCTATCGCCCCATGTACAAGGCGAAGGTGTTGCAGCCGCCGCGTCCGGAGGACGTTGCCGAAGCTGCCAAGATCGTGGCCGGCGCCAAACGGCCAACTCTTCTTTGCGGACTTGGCGCCGCCGACGCAAAGGCCGAGCCAGAGGTGCGGAAACTGGCCGAATATCTCGGCGCGCCGGTGGCAACCACATTATATGCGGCAGGCTTTTGTTCTCAGTACCCGCTTTATCTCGGTATCAGCGGCGGGCTGGGCTCCGACCTCACGGTCGATACGCTGGCCGCCAGCGATGTCATGATCGTTGTCGGCGCGAGCTTGAACGAATGGACGACGCACTTTGGCAAGATCCTCGAGAACGGCAAGAAAATTATCCAGATCGATGACCGCGAGGATGCGTTCGGGTGGTTTGCGCGGATCGCAGTCGGGCTGGAAGCCGACGCGAAGGTGGCGGTCGCAGCGTTGCTCGATCGGCTGCAGGAAAGCGGCATGCCGCGCCGGCAGCCGGATGCGGAGACCGCACAGAAAATCAGGCAACGGAAACGGCCGGCCAACAGTTACGACGACGGCAAGTGGGTCGATCCGCGTCGCGCCGCCAACTATCTGGAAGAGAAGTTGCCGAAACGGGATCGCATTCTCGTCTTCGACGGCGGCCACTGCGCAATGGTGGCCTGCCAGGCGATGAGCAGCCCCAGCGCCGACAATTGGGCGCTCGGACTGGATTTCGGGGCCATTGGGCAAGGCTTGAGCATTGCGCTCGGCGCCTGCTTTGCCCGACCCGGCAAGCGCGTCACGCACCTCACCGGCGACGCCTCGTTCATGATGAACGTGGCGGATTTCCATACTGCGGTCAGTCATAACCTGCCGCTCACGGTGTTCGTGTTCAACGACAATGCTGTCGGGCAGGAGCGTCACGATCTCGTCCACAAGGGTTTCCCGACAAAATATGCCGAAATCGCTCAGCCAGATTTCGAAAAATTGGCCGTCGGCTTTGGCGCCAAGGGCTTCAGAGTCAATCGGCCCGACGATTTGGGCGAGATCGACAAGGCTCTTGCGATCAAAGACGGCCCGGTCGTTGTCAACATTCGCATCAACGGCGACGTCGAGTTGCCCGTGAGCTGGGAGATTGCGCAGGCGCTCGAAATGACCGGTTAGCGGGGCTCGGACCAAGACGCAAAGGAGATTTGTAATGCCCACGATTAGCACCAAAGACGGCACGAAAATTTATTACAAGGATTGGGGCCAAGGTCAGCCGATCGTCTTCAGCCACGGCTGGCCGCTGTCGGCCGACGATTGGGACGCACAGATGCTGTTTTTCCTCAATCGCGGCTATCGCGTCATCGCGCACGACCGCCGCGGTCATGGCCGCTCCTCGCAGGTGGCGGACGGTCACGACATGAATCACTATGCCGACGATCTCGCCGAGGTGACGGCGCATCTCGATCTCAAGAACGCTGTTCACATCGGTCATTCGACCGGCGGCGGCGAGGTCGTCCACTATATCGCCCGTCATGGCGAAACTCGCGTGGCCAAGGCGGCCATCATCAGCGCGGTGCCGCCGTTGATGCTGCAGACGCCGAACAACCCGAAAGGGTTGCCCAAGAAGGTGTTCGACGGTCTGCAGGCGGCGCTCGCGGCTGGCCGCTCGGAATTCTACCGCAACCTCGCTGCCGGTCCATTCTACAACTTCAACAAGACGGGCAAGCCTTCCGAAGCGATTGTCGAAAACTGGTGGCGGCAGGGCATGACGGGCGGCGCCAAGGCCCACTACGACGGCATCGTCGCCTTCTCGCAGACCGATTTCACCGAGGACCTGAAGAAGATCAATGTTCCGGTGCTGGTAATGCACAGCGAGGACGATCAAATCGTTCCCTACGTCGCCTCCGGCCCGCTCTCGGCCAAGCTTCTGAAGAACGGCACGCTGAAGACCTACAAGGGCTTCCCGCATGGCATGATTACGACACAGGCCGAGACGGTCAACGCCGATCTTTTGGCGTTCTTGAAAACCTGACGCAGAGAGAAGCGGGGAGGGTGCACCAAAGGCAAGTGAACAAATAGAGATGGAGGGTCAATGGATCGGCGGAGCTTCATGAGTACCACGGCTGCGGCCGCCGCAAGTTCGCTTCTGCTGAGTGGCGCCCATGCGCAGCCGGTGCCCAAGGCAAAAAATATCGTTCTGGTACACGGTCTTTTTGCCGACGGATCGAGTTGGTCCGAGGTGATTCCGCGGTTGCAGGCAGCCGGGCTCAATGTGACCTCCGTGCAAAATCCGCTGACCACGCTGCCGCAAGCGGTTGATGCCGCTCT
>JASHVN010000370.1 GCA_030044555.1 Xanthobacteraceae bacterium
TGGAAACTTCAATCCAGAACCATTCTCAGATCATTAGATTGCCAGTGTTCCTTTGCTCCGAACTTCGCGTTTGAGGCCGCCGTCAATGGATGCGAACTTCGGCACGGAATACCGGTGCAACGTCATCCCGATCAGTGTTTACTGGACGCTCTGCATTCGCGGAGCATAACAGTGAGTGAACCTTCGCGAAACCAATCGCGTGCGTTCTTCGGACGCCGCAAGGGACATAAGCTGCGTCCGCGCCAGGCGCTTCTGATCGAGACCTTGCTGCCATCCCTTGCAATCGATCTTTCCGCCCCCACGCCTGCCGATCTGCGCAGCCTGTTTTCGGCGCCGGTCACTGACATTACGCTGGAGATTGGCTTCGGTGGCGGCGAGTCGCTGATCGCGCAGGCGCGCGAGTTGCCGGGCGCAGGCTTTATTGGCGTCGAACCGTTCGTCAACGGCATGGCCAAGGCGCTCGCGGCGATCGAGAGTCAGAATCTGCGCAATGTCCGTCTGCACTTTGACGATGCCGCCAATCTGATCGAATGGCTTCCGCAAGGGTGTTTGGCGCGGGTCGATCTCATTCACCCCGACCCGTGGCCGAAACGCCGCCATTGGAAGCGCCGCTTCGTGCAGGATGACATGGTGGCGCAGCTGGCGCACATCCTGCGCTCCGGCGGCGAATTCCGTTTCGTCACCGACGTGGCGGATTATGCCGCCTGGACTTTGCTGCGCCTGCTGCGATCAGAGGCATTCGCATGGACGGCGCAAAGCGCTCACGATTGGCGCGAGCCATGGCCCGGCTTCACGCGGACACGCTACCACGCCAAGGCTGCGCGCGAACAACGCGCCTCGTGCTTCCTCGTCTTTCGCAAAAAGTAATTATTCGGACAACGATCGCAAAAGGCGAAGGCCGCTTGCAAAAAAATGTCCGATCAGTCCCGCCTGATCTGCCAGAAGCGCACGACGCGGCGCGCTGTCGAGGTCGACAGCCGGCTGTAATTGGCAAAGGCCTCATTGAGCCCATACTGGGCGACGTCCCTTGCGTGGGGATGGACCTGGAATATCCCCCTCACCGTTGACCAGCCGAGACCAGCCGCCTTGCACAGGATCAATACCGGATCGGGGCGGTCGCCGCTCATGAGCCGGTCGGCAACATGGATCGGAACCTTGGCGAGTGCGGCGAGGCCGACCAGCGACTCTTCATATTTGCCCTCGCTGCAGAAAGCTGCCAGCGCCGCCTCGTTCATCTGGCCGGCTCGATTGAGATTGAGGACCGCACGCTGCGCGGCGCTGTAATTGCGTGGGCCGACGCGGGCACCGACCTCTTTGGAAACTTTCGCCAGCACGTCGCGAATTTGGGCTTTGATCTCGGGTGCGGCCGAGGCCAGCAGGCGCTCGCGCACGATTGCGGTTGCCCGTATCAGCAATTGCCGAAACATCGGCACGGGAATATCCGGCCGCAGCCCGACTTTTTCCGCCAGGACCCCATCCTCGACAGCGCGCTCGACCAGGCGGGAGAAGCCCATAGCGGAAATACGGGCGCCCCGATTGCCGGCAACGGTCCGCGCCACTTCGCGATCGCCCCGCCCCACCAGGACGTCGGTGACCGCCTCGCCGAGCACCCGGCGCGCCGAGATCGCCTGTAAATGAGCCTGGCTTTTGGTTTTGGCCACGTCGACCAGATCGGCGTCCGGCAGCCGCGGCGCCAGCTTGAGAACCGGACCAGCGACCGCAATATCGTCGTCCTTGGCGAGCGTGCGCAGCACGTTCATCGGCGCATTCGCAACCGGCGCCAAGCGAGCCGAAAGTTCGGCGCGCGCCTGGTTCTCGATCTCGTCGATCAGCAGCCCGAACACGTGGTCGAACAGATCGACATGCTGGTCGCTGTACGAACTGGCGCCGTGGAGAAAGAGGCTGGTAATGCTCCGCAGCGTCTCGGCGCGCTTCTTGCGCGAGCCATGCTGGATGACCTCTTCGAGTTCTGGGATCAGAGAAGGAACGGCGGACATGCCGGGGATCAAAAGCCGATATTCAACGGGTTTTAGCCGTTGCTGATTACCGGTTAGTCATTACTGATCCCTGAATTGAACTCTCGTTTGCCGGAAAGGCCCTTGCCTTGGCCCTTGCCTTGGCTCTTGCCTTGGCTTGAGGGAAAGCTATATTGGGGGTGTCCGTCATGGATACCTCATAACGGTCGGTTTGATCCGAACGGCTTTGAGAGTGGGTTCCCCCGGGGCCCGCTCTTTTTTGTTACCTGAGGTCCTTGCATCTCTGGCGGGCGCATTTCGGAAAGATAAATGGCCCTGTTGGGAATGGACGATAGGCCGACGAGCTTTGCCGATGAGAAACGGCTCATCACCGAGCCGGGACGGGCCGCGCGCGTCGCCGCTCTCACCGAGCCGGTGCTCGCCGGGCTCGGCTATCGGCTCGTGCGGGTGCGCATTTCCGGTTCTGCCGGGTGCACCGTGCAGCTCATGGCCGAGCGGCCTGACGGAACGATGACCATCGAGGACTGCGAAGCCGCCTCACGTGCGCTGTCGCCGGTGCTCGATGTGGCCGACCCGATCGAAGGTTCGTACCGGCTGGAGATTTCCTCGCCCGGCATCGACCGGCCGCTGGTGCGGCGTTCGGATTTCGACCGCTATGCCGGTCACGTAGCCCAGGTGGAGATGCAGATCCCGATCGACGGCCGGCGCCGGTTCCGCGGCGAACTGAACGGTACCGAGGGAGAGCATGTGCGGCTGCGCAGAAGCGATGCGGCAGCAACGGAGAGCGCCGAAATTCTGCTTCGGATGGACGATATGTTGGAGGCGCGGCTCGTTCTGACAGATGCGCTCATTGCCGAAGCGTTGCGGCGGAGCAAGCACGGCGAGCGGGACGAACAGACGCAAGGCGGCCACGCGCCAAAAGGGCGGCGCCAAAAGGACACAAACACGAACAAGACGGATTCGGACAAGACGGACACGAAAATGCTGCGCTGAAGCAAGACAGGCGCACAACCCAACCCAATGGAGACTAAGATGGCGACGGTAAGCGCCAACAAACTTGAACTGTTGCAGATCGCCGACGCGGTGGCGAGAGAAAAGGCGATCGATCGAAAGATCGTGCTTGCCGCCATGGAGGACGCGATCGCCAAGGCGGCGCGCTCGCGCTACGGCAGCGAAACCGAAGTGCGCGCCGAAATCGATGCCAAGAGCGGGGAACTCCACCTTTCGCGTCACATGCTGGT
>JASHVN010000371.1 GCA_030044555.1 Xanthobacteraceae bacterium
AGTGCCTCGCCCGGATTGCCGCCGTCCATTTGCGGATTCCCGATCTGCCGAGCGCGCTCGTGCGCAGCGACATGGAGACCGAAGACCGCCTCATCAAATATGCGCGCGATGAAGGCGAGGAGAATTGGGATCCGGCCAAGCACCCACGCACCGGCACGCCGCCCAACCCCGGTTGGTTCGCGCCGACCGATGGCGGTGGCGGCGGCGAATCAGCGCCAACGCAAGTGGCCGCGAACGACAATCCGGCGGTGCGCTCTGATGCGTTGCCGCCAGGCGCCGATGCCGATTGGGTCAGGCTGCCGCCCGGGCCGCAACGCATCGACGAACTGGCCGACTTCGTCGAGTGGATGGCGAACGCCAAGCCGCAAGACGAGCAGACAATCAGAGCGGAGATCAAGCGGTACTATTATGACGTCGGCGACCAGGGCAGCGCCGCGCAACTCAACAGCGCACTCACCGTTCTGCTGAAACCTGGCCTGACACGGGAAGACCGCCAGAGGATTCTTGACAGTCTCGACGTCTTCACCCGCGCCGATCCAGCCGAGTATGCGCATAACCGCGATTGGACGACCGGCGCAGCCATCGCTGCAGAAAGTATCGCGCCCGGCGCATCGGGCGAGGCGGCGGCTGGCGAAGAAGCGACCGGCGGGACTGCCGCCGAGAGTGCTGCGCCAAGCGAGGGTGCAGCAGCCCAGGCAGCGGCAGATGCCCGCTCAGAGGTGTGGACTTACGGCTGGGCCAAGCGAGGCCGGAAAATTCATGAGCTGCTTGGCGACGGATCGCTTGGTCCAAATTTTCCTACCATCGATATGATCTCTCCAACCGGGGTTGTCACAAGTATAAAATCTATCGACCTTAATGCTGCTGTCTACCAGAACGATACGAGACTGATGTCCCGAGTAAGCGACTATGTTGGCAGGGTGTCGGACTTTGACGGTGACGAGCGTGGTGTCGACCTGGTTACTTCCGATGAGATTAAGGGGCGGGCTCTTCAGTTGGTCATACCCAAGGGAAGCATGACAGACGGGCAACAAATTATCATACAGATGGTCAGGGATTGGGCGAGAAAGCTCAACAAACCCGTCGATTTGATCATCACGGAGTTCTAGGTGACACATGCAATACAGCCGCCACATGCTTTACAAATGTTATTTGAGAAACGGCACCGTCTACGTGCCCACTGTTGGCAAACGGGGTGGTGCCTACGTGATCATGGAGCCCATTGCCGTTGTGCCGGTTATAGATAGCGAGGGTCTGCGACGCGCCTTCGCTGAGGCAATCGGCAAAGGAAACCCTCCGCTCCCGCTCCTCAAGGGTGAGCGGCCGCCATCGGTTATGCTGAAATATACAAGAACCAACTCTTGGCCCGCCTTTGTTCGCAGCACGCTGAACTGGAATATCGAAGTGATTGATGACCGACCTCAAATCGTCGGCCATTTTTTGCGCCCGGATGGAGGTTGGGCGGAGGATCACGATCACAAAATCAAATTTCCGCCCGGAACAGGAGCCGATGCCGTGATCGATCGCATGATCGCGATCTTGCAGGAAGCAGCGCGCGGTGAAAGCTCGAATTAGCCGCACAATGGCGGCGAATCAAAACAGCCGCGAGAACGATCACGATATCCGCCTCCGCTTGGGGGCCGGAGGAGAAGAACTCACTGCACTTTCAGCCCCATCAGATTGGCGATCAGGTTGCGCTGAATTTGCGAGGTGCCGGCCGCGATGGTGGAGGCGCGGGCGTCGCGGTAAAGCCGCGCCATGTCGAATTCCTCGCAATAGCCGAAGCCGCCGAGCACCTGCATGCCCTGGTTGGCGACTTTCACATAGGTCTCCGAGGTGAAGAGCTTGGCCATGGTGATCTCGCGCAGCGCGTCCTTGCCGGTGGAGACGAGCCAGGCGGCGCGCCACATCAGCGTGCGCGCGGCCTCCACTTCGGTCGCCATGTCGGCAAGCAGATGCGCGATCGCTTGATTGGTGCCGATCGGCCGGCCGAATTGTTTCCGGTCCTTGGCGTATTGGGTGGCGAGATCGATCACGCCCTGCGCGGCGCCGACATTGCCGGCGCAGGAGGCGGCGCGCTCCACCGCAAGGCCGGACATCACGACGTCCCAGCCTTTGTTCTCGCCGCCGATGAGCCGGTCCGGCGTCACCCGCACGTTGTCGAAGACGAGTTCATAAGTGCCGGTGGCGCGGCGGCCGAGCATGTCGAGCTTGCGCAAGGTCAGACCCGGCGTGTTGTTGTCGACCAGAAACAGCGACATGCCCTGGCGATAATGCGCCTTCGGATCGGTCTTCACGTAAAGGCTGATGACATTGTTGGGCGCGCCGGCGGTCGAGGCCCAGATTTTCTGGCCGTTGATGACCCATTGGTTGCCGTCGCGCATCGCGGTCGTGCGCATGGCGCCGATATCGGAGCCGGCGTCGGGCTCCGACATCGAGATCGAGATCTTGATCTCGCCGGCGGTGAGCTTGGGCAGCCAATAGCGCTTCTGTTCGTCAGAGCCTTTGCGCAGGAGATTAAGCCCGCAGAAAATGTTGCCCGTATAGGCCATCACCAGATCGGCGGAGGTGCGCGCGATCTCTTCGGCGACGATGGTCATGTCGAGCAGCGTGCCGCCGGCGCCGCCATACTCCTCGGGGAAGGGCAGGGCGAGGAGACCGGCCGCGGCGAACGCCTGGTAGAGGTCTTCCGGATAGGTGCGCTCGCGGTCGTGCTTGCGCACATATTCGGGCGGCGCGTGCTTCTGCATCAGCTTGCGCACGCTCTCGCGCAGCAGGTTCTGTTCCTCGGAAAAGGCGAAGTCCATAAGGGGCACTCCCACGGGTGACAAAGTCGCGCGCAGCAAAGTACAATCGCTTGATCGAGGCAACCCTCACGCGGCTTTTTGCTTTTGTTCAGTTTGCGTGCGGCAGAAGAATCGGGGGTAATCATGCGCAAGTTCGTCCGCAAGTTCGTCGCTCTCGCGCTTTCCTTTCTGGCACTTTTCTTTCTCGCGCTCAGCGCGGCCGCTGCGTTCGCCGACGACTACCCGTCGCGGCCGATCACCATCGTGGTGCCTTATCCGGCGGGCGGACCGACCGACACTATCGCGCGCATCCTGGCGCAGCGGATGCAGGTCGCGCTCAAGCAGACCGTCATTATCGAAAATATCAGCGGCGCCGGCGGCAGCATCGGCGTCGGCCGCGTCGCGCATTCGCCGCCTGACGGCTACACGCTGAGCATCGGCCATACGCAGACCCACGTGCTCAACGCCGCGCTGTTGAAGCTCGACTACGACGTGGTGAAAGATTTCGCGCCGATTTCGTTGATCGCCGATACGCCGATCTGGATCGTGTCGGGCAAATCGCTGCCGCCCAACGACGTCAAAGGCCTGATCGCCTGGCTCAAGGCGCAAGACGGCAAGGCGACGATGGGAACGGTAGGCATCGGCAGTCCCTCGGAATTTGCCGCGCGCGTGTTCGAAAAACAGACCGGCACCTCGTTTCAGATGGTGCCCTATCGCGGCGGCGCGCCGCTCTTGCAGGACATGATGGGAGGCCACGTCGATTTCGCCTTTGGGCAGGCGGCCGGCTATTTGACGAGTGTGCAAAACGGTCAACTCAAGGCGTTCGCCGTGCTGCAGCCGAAGCGCTGGTGGGCGGCTCCGCAAGTGCCGACGCTCGACGAACTCGGCTATAAAAACATCGACGCGAGTTTCTGGCACGGTCTGTGGGCGCCGAAGGGCACGCCGCCGGACATCATCGCCAAGCTCAACGCCGCCGTGCGTGTCGCGCTGGCCGATCCGGTAGTGCAGGACCGCTTCAAGAAAGTCGGACAGGAAATCTGGCCGGTCGCGGATCAGACGCCGGAGGCGCTGGCGGCAAAGCAGAAGGCCGAGATTGCCCGGTGGACGCCGATCATCAAGGCGTCGGGGATCAAGGTCGAGTGAGCAGGAAAGCAGCGCGCGTCATGCGGCGGCAGGCGCCATTAAGGTTTCGTTTACCATAAAATTCTAGCAATGGGGCATGAGATTCATCACCCTTGTTACCGTCATAACCGCGCTATCGGCCGGAGCCTGGTGCGGCCGTGCGCAGGCCATGCCGCTCACAATGCCGTCGGCGCTCGGCGTTCCAAGCGACGCGGCGCCGTTGCTCGAGCGGGTCGCCAATATCTGCGGCATCAGCGGCTGCTCGCCGGTATGGACCAAGCGCGTGCACAAACCGCCGCCGAGCTTTGTGAAGATGGCCGTGCCGATCGTCGTCACGCCGCAGCCGCGGAACACGGCGCCGCTCAAATAAATTCAGGGCGTGCTGCCCGGTACGATCGCCTGACGGCCGAGCTGCTGCCAGGCCGCCGGCGCGCCGGCTTTTTTCGCCGCCTCCGCTACCGGCAGGTTTTTGTCCCAGCGGGCGCCGATGAAGCGCTGGCCGTTCACGCCGTCGGATTCGTTCGAGCAAAGCCACACGAGCGGCGCCACCATCACGTCGGGCGAAACCAATTTCGCGCGGTCGGGCTGTTGCGCCTGCGAAACCATGCGGGTGTTGGCGGCGCCGCCGGGAACGAGCACGTTGGCGGTCACGCCGGTGCCTTCAAGCTCCTGCGCCAGTGCGAGCAAATGCGCTTCGTTCGCCGCCTTGGAGCCGCCATAGGGCTGCATGCCGCCGCGATACATGGTGTCGAGGCTCGTGGTGACGTTGATGATGCGGCCCCAGCCCTGTTTGAGCATCGTCGGCAGCGCGGCGCGCGTCATCAGAAACGCGGCGACGACGTTGACATCGATGATGCGGCGGAATTCCTCGGGCGTCACTTCCCAGAGCTTGGTGGCGAATTTCATGTCCGGCTGCCGGAACAGGCTCATGTTGATGCCGGCATTGTTGAGCAGGATGTCGAGGCGGCCGTATCGTTCGATGGCCGCACGCACGATTTTCGGCGCGCTGTCGTCGCGGGTGACGTCGGCGACCACGTCGAGGATCCGGTCGCCGGCGCCGGCCGCTTCGGCGGCCTGGCCGGTCTGGTCGAGAGCTTCGGCGTCGAGTTCGGTCGCGGCGACGCGTGCGCCGGCGGCCAACAATCCAAGCGTCATTACCCGGCCGAGCCCGCGTCCCGCGCCGGTGACAATGGCAACCTTGCCGTCGAGCGATCCTGGCATCCCTGATCCTTTTTATTCTGCTGGCTGAAGTTTATTTCTGGTGTTGAAGGCCAGCGTTTTAGCACGGCGACGTAGCGGAACCCATTGCCGGACGATGAAAAATGTCGCTGGACCATTGGCCGCAGCGGTTGCGTGCCGCGGACCCTCTGCCTATATTTCGGCAGCTTTTCCAGTCATCGTCGATGAGGGGCTTCGTCTGAAGAGGGCAGGCGGAGCATAGAGGAGATTTACCAATGGCGACCGCGCCTTTGATGCCGAAAGCAACTGCCGTATGGCTGGTCGACAATACGTCGCTTTCGTTCGACCAGATCGCGCAGCTGTGCAACCTGCACCCGCTGGAGGTAAAGGCGATCGCCGACGGCGATTCCGCCCAGGGCATCAAGGGTCTCGATCCGGTGCTCACCGGCCAGTTGACCCGCGAGGAGATCGCCGCAGCCGAAGCCGATCCCAACTACCGGCTGCATATCGCCGAGCCGAAGGTGCGCATGCCGGAGGCCAAGCCGAAGAAGGGCCCGCGCTACACACCGGTGTCGCGCCGTCAGGACCGACCGAACGCCATCCTCTGGCTGGTACGCAATCACCCTGAGCTCAAGGACAGTCAGATCATGCGGCTCGTTGGCACAACCAAGTCGACCATCGAGGCGATCCGCGACCGCACCCATTGGAATTCGGCCAACCTGACGCCGCTCGATCCGGTCACGCTCGGGCTGTGTTCGCAGATCGATCTCGATCTCGAAGTGCAGCGCGCCGCCAAGGAGAAGCCGGTGCCGGTCGAGGAGCAGGGCGCCACCTTGCTTCCCGCTTCGGTGACCACCGCGCCGAAGCACGAGGAGGAGCCGGAGGCGGAGAAGAAGCCGTCCGACGAACTCGACGTCAACGCGGTGTTCGCCAAGCTCAAGCAGCTCGGCGGCAAGAGCGAGTAAGCTGCGTCATTGCGAGCCAACGGACCCGCGCGCGGTCCGATAACAGGCTCCGCGAAGCAATCCAGCGCGGTCTTAACGATTCTGGATTGCTTCGTCGCTTTGCTCCTCGCAATGACGGCTGTGGCTCAATCCCTGCCACGGTGGAAATCCGCCAGCGGCGGCGGGCCCCAAATGCTGGTCTTGCCGCCCTGCCAGGTCTTCGGCCGTTGCGGCGTATCCTGGTGCCACGGCCGCGGCTCGAAATAGCCAAGCTCCTCATCCACCATCTGGTCGAGCTCGCAAAACAGTTCGATGACCTGATCGTCGGGATTGCGATGATAAGTGGCGATGTTGTGCCCGGGGCCGTGGCGCAGCGGTCCCCAGATAATCGGGATTTTCTTCTGCCCGAACAGATCGCATGAATTCTGCAGATGGATGAAATCCTTCAGCTCGAACGCCATGTGATGCATTTTGACGTTCTTGCCGCGGATGAAATTCACCGTGTGGTGATCGGTATTGCAGCGCATGAACACGAAGAAGTCGTCGATCCAGTCGGAAACACGGAAGCCCAAGATCTTGCCGTAGAACTCGCAGGTCTTCTGCGGATCATCGACCACCCAGGCGATGTGGCCGAGCTTCAAGGCGCCGACGCCGTGGTGCTGCAAGTGCTTGCCGAGATAATTCCACTCCTTGAACAGCGCGATCGTGGTGCCCTTGTTGTCCTTAAACGTCAGCACCGGGCCGATGCCCGGCACCGAATCGTTGCGCAGTTCGCTCCTGATGCCGTCCTTTTCCAGTTCCCGCGCCAGCGCGCCGAAATCGGAATCGGGCGCCACCTCGAACGACAGCGTGGTGCAGCGCTCGGTGTCGCCCTTGTTGAGCTGGATGGAAAGGAGCCCGATCTGCGAGGTGAGGAAGGCGCGATCCTTTTCGCGCTCGGCGAGCACGAGCCCTACGACTTCGGTGTAATAGTCGATCATTTTCTGCAGGTCGGGCGTCTCGAAGGTGGCGTGACCGATGCGTCGCGGCTTGATCATGGCTCTCTCCCAAACTGGCGTGTCCTTATTCCTTGCCATGAATCAACCACCACGGCAGCAACAACTCAAGACTGAACGACCTCTGCGCCGTGCAACGCGGCCTTGCCAATCGGCCGGGATCGCGGTTTTGTCCCCGGCGACGCTTTAATGACGCATCAGGGAGTGAACGCACATGGCTGGGGCAAAACCGGCGGGCTACAAGCTCGCCACCTATAAATCGAGCGAAGGTCCGCGCGCCGGAATCATCATCGGCGAGGACGTTTTCGACGCGGTCAAACTCACCGGCAAGCCGGCTTACGCCACGGTCTTGGCCATTCTCGAAGACTGGAAAGCGGCCGATGGGCTGCTGCGAAAGGCCGTGGCCGGCGCGGCGAAGAGCCGGGCCAAGCGGCAGCCGCTGAAAAAGACCAAGCTGCTGGCGCCGGTGCGCTTTCCCTCGGCGATCTATTGCGCCGGCGCCAATTACGCCGATCACGCCGCGGCGATGGCAGCGCGCGAGGGCAATCCGCCGCCGGCCGATCCGCACGACCAGGGTCTCAAGCCATGGCACTTTCTGAAGGCGGCGCGCACCATTACCGATCCGGGCGCCACGGTGAAGGTCTCCGGCTACGCCAATTCCATGGACTGGGAGATTGAGCTTTGCGCCGTCATCGGCCGGCCAGCCAAAGACGTGCCGAAAGAGAAGGCGCTGGCCTATGTGGCCGGTTACACGGTTTCCAATGACCTTTCCGCGCGCGATCGCGGGCGCCGGCCGCCGGTTCCGGCCACCTCACCGTTCAAGATGGACTGGAC
>JASHVN010000372.1 GCA_030044555.1 Xanthobacteraceae bacterium
GCGCTCGGCCCGCTCGTGAACAGGGACGGCCTCGAAAAGGTGATCGAGCTGGTCGGCGACGCGGTGCAGAAGGGCGCCAAAGTGCTCACCGGCGGCAAGGCGCCGGGCGGGCCGGGCTTCTTCTATCCGGCAACAGTGCTGGCGAACGTCTCCAACGATGCCAAGATGCTCAACGAGGAAATCTTCGGCCCGGTCGCGTCCATTCAGACCTTCAAATCCGAAGATGAAGTGATCACCCGTGCCAATGACACCGAATACGGTCTTGTCGCCTATCTCTACACCAAGGATTTGAGCCGCGGCATGCGTGTATCGGAAAAGCTTGAGTTCGGCATGATCGGATTGAATCGCGGGCTCGTTTCCGATCCGGCGGCGCCGTTCGGCGGCGTCAAGCAATCCGGCCTGGGCCGCGAAGGCGCGCACGAAGGTCTCATGGAGTTTATGGAGACCCAATACGTTGCGGTGACGTGGTGAGCGATCAAGCCGCAAAGGCGCAATCGGCGAAAGCGCGCCTGCTCGGCGCCTGGCGCTATATCGGCACGCGTATCGACGGCGGCAATTGGGATCGCGGCGCCAATCCGAAGGGCATGATCTATTACGGACCGCACGGCGAAATGGCCGTGCAGATCGCCCCCGATGTGAAGCGCACGCGCGCCGGTGCGGCAATGACGCCGGAAGAAGCCTACGTCGCCATCAAGGATTACATCGCCTATTTCGGCACCTATACGGTCGACGAACAGGCCGGCACGGTCATCCATCACCGCGCCGACAATCTGCAGCCGGGTGAGGGCGGCGATCTCATTCGCCGCTACGAGTTCGCCGGCGATCGCTTGATCCTGCGTCCGCCCAATTCGACCATGGAAGTGACCTGGGAGCGGATCAAGTAATTTGGGAGCGGATCAAGTAATTGGAATGCAGCGCGTGAGCGGAGAAACCCAATCGGACCGGCAACGTCTTGTTGGATCGTGGCGCCATATCGGCTCGACCGTGAATGGTCAGCCGCGCCCGGGGCAGGGGGTGCGTCCGCGGGGCATCATCATCTATGATGCGCATGGCTATATGGCCTGCCAGGTGGCGCCGGACCGTGAAGTGACCAAAGCCGACGACAAGCCGACCGGCGAGGAGGCGATAGCCGCGCTCGACGGATACGTCGCTTATTTCGGCACCTACACGGTCGACGACAAGGTGCGGACGGTGACGCACCATCGTCAGGGCAGCGTGCAGCCCGGCGACAAGGGCGACCTCGTGCGCGCCTACGAATTCGTCGGCGATCGCCTGATCTTGCGGCCGGCAGGCACGAGCGTGGAAGTCGTGTGGGAACGGATCAAATGAGCCAGCGGCAGAGAACGCGATCATGGACGTGCTGATGCCGCAGCTCGGCGAGACGGTCGCCGAGGGCAAGATCACCAAGTGGTTCAAGTCGGCTGGCGAGGCGGTGAAGCCGGGCGATAATCTGTTCGAAATCGAGACCGACAAGGTCTCGATGGAAGTGCCGTCGACCACGGCCGGCGTGCTGTCGGAGATTCGCGTTGCCGCCGGCGACGTGGCGCCGGTCGGCGCCATTGTCGCGGTCATCGCGGATGGCGCTGGCGCCACGGCAAGTTCACCAGCGGTGACGTCCTCCACGCGGCCGCCTGTGACACAGGAGCGCGTGAGCGCGCTTCGGCCGACAGCGCCGAGTGTGCAGTCGCGTGAGGCCCGTCCGATCAAACTCGATCCGTTTTTCGAGGTGCGCACGCCGGAGCACAATTTCGGACCGGCGCGGCTGCCCGGTGGAATTACGATCACGCCGTTGGCGCGCCGGCTTGCCGCTGAGCGCGGAATCGATCTTTCCCGCGTGCGCGGATCCGGACCGCATGGCCGCGTTGTCGCCGGCGATATTGAGAACGCGCCGCAACTCGCACCGGTGCCGCTCGCTGCGCGGGCTGACGGGCCGTCCCCTGCTGAGATCAAAGCGCTTTACGCCCCCGGCAGCTACGAGGAAGTGCCGCTCGACGCCATGCGCCGCACCATCGCGGCGCGGCTGACGCAGGCACAAACCGTTCCGCACTTTTATCTAACGGCCGATGTTGAAATCGGCCGCTTGATCGCGCTGCGTGAAGAAGCCAACGCCGCTGCGCCCAAGGATGCCGACGGCAATCCGGCGTTCAAGCTTTCACTCAATGACTTTATGATCCGTGCGTTGGCGCTGGCGCTGCAACGGGTGCCGGCGGCAAATGCGGTTTGGGCCGAAGACCGCATCCTGCGCTTTAAGCATTCCGATATCGGCATTGCGGTCGCCCTCGATGAAGGACTGGTCGCGCCGGTCCTGCGCGACGCGGACATAAAATCACTGAGCGCCATCTCGGCCGACATGAAGGACCTGGCGGCGCGCGCGCGAGAAAAGAAGCTCGCGCCCAGTGACTATCAGGGCGGCTCATCGGCCATCTCCAATCTCGGTATGTACGGCGTGCGCGAGTTCACCGCGATCATCAATCCGCCGCACGCGACTATCCTCGCGGTCGGCGCCGCGCGGCGTCAGGCCGTCGAGACAGATGACGGCGGCGTCGCCTTCGCCAGCATGATCAGCGTCACGCTGTCCTGCGATCATCGCGTCATCGACGGCGCGCTCGGGGCTAAACTTCTCGCCGCCTTCAAGGCTTTCGTGGAGACGCCGGTGAGCATGCTGGTGTGAGCAGGAACCATTCATGGCCGCCGATAAAAAAGAAGTGCTGCTGATCGGCCCGCTCAAGCCGGTCGTGGTAAATGGCCTTGAGGTCGCGTGCACGCTTCATAAGCTCGCCGCCGCTGCGGACCGCGATGCCTTCATCGGCGATCATGCCGATGTCCGGGCGATCGCCTGCAGCGCGACCACGGAGAAAGTTCCCGGCAGCTTGATGGCGCGGTTTCCCAAACTGC
>JASHVN010000373.1 GCA_030044555.1 Xanthobacteraceae bacterium
CGCTCATCCTCGACGTACCGGTTAAGGTCGGGCTGGAGCGGGCTGCGGTGCGCCGAAACGGCTCGCGGGCCGACCGCTTCGAAGCGGAGGAAATCGAGGCGCACGAAAAGCTGCGGGATGCGTATCTGGCGCTCGCCGCGGCGGAGCCCGATCGCTGCGTCCTCGTCGACGCCAGCGTAAGCAAGGATGCCATCGCCAAGCGGATTTGGGCCGTCGTCGATTTGCGCTTCAATCCGGCGCTGGCGCCATTGACCGTGGAGAGTTTGGTCCCTTAGAGCATGATCCCGAAAAGTGGATACCGGCTTTCGGAAAAGATCATGCTCCAACAATAAGCTAGACCGACACCATGAGCCCGGCACAGCAAAACGAAGAAGACGCAGTCACCGCGCGCCATCCGCGCGCGAATGCGCTTCTCTTCGGGCATGCGGCGGCCGAACAAACGTTGCTGTCCGCCTATCGCAGCTCCCGCGTGCCGCACGCTTTTCTTCTCGTCGGGCCCAAAGGCATCGGCAAAGCCACGCTCGCTTACCGCATGGCGCGCTTCGTGCTCGCTCACCCTGATCCGGCCGCTCCCGAAGTTGCCGCCGCGAGTTCGCTCGCTGTCGATGCCGACAATCCGGTAGCGCGCCGCATCGCCGCTCAGGCGCAGGGCGATCTGCTCGTTCTCGAGCGCACGCCAAACGATAAAGGGGTGTTACGCCAGCAGATCGCCGTCGACGACGTGCGCCGGACGGTCTCGTTCTTCGGCTCGACGGCCGGGGAGGGCGGTTGGCGCATTGCCATCGTCGATGCGGTGGATGAGCTTAACCGGTCGAGCGCCAACGCACTGCTCAAAGTGCTGGAGGAACCGCCGCAGCGCGCGCTGCTCTTGCTTATCAGTCACTCCGCCGCGCGCGTGCCGGCGACGCTGCGCTCGCGCTGCTGTGTGCTTACGCTGCGGCCGCTGGCGGAGTCCGACCTCGCCAAAGCAATAGCGGCGGCAACCGGCGGCCCGGCAACCGATCCGCAGATCGACGCGGCTGTCACCGCCGCCGAAGGCAGCGTCGCGCGGGCCTTGGCGCTGTTGGACGAGGATGCCCTGGCGCTGCGTCAGCGGGCGCTCAATCTGCTCGGTACGCTGCCCAACCTCGACACCAACGGATTGCATGCGCTCGGCGATGCGCTTGCCGGCACCGATGTGGCGCCGCTCGCGGCCTTTGTGGACACGGTCAATGACTGGCTGTCAAAGCGCCTGAGCACCGTCACTGCCACCCAAAACGGGAGCAGGGGACATGGCGAACTCGGCCGCATGGCGCTGATCGCGGAGGCCTGGGAGCGCATCAACACCGCCGCCCGCGATGCCGAAATCTACAATTTGGAGCGAAAACCCTTTGTGTTTAGCGTGTTCGGCTTGCTTGCCGAGGCCACGCGCGGTTGATACCTACGGCCAATGTCCGAGACAAAACCCTATTACCTCACCACCGCCATCGCCTATCCGAACGGTCCGCCGCATATCGGTCACGCCTACGAGGTGATCGCGACCGATGCGATCGCGCGCTTTATGCGGCTCGATGGCCGCGACGTGTTCTTTCTCACCGGCACCGACGAGCATGGCATCAAGATGCTGCAGACCGCGGCCAGGGAGAAGCTGACGCCGCGCGAATTGGTGGCACGCAACGTGCCGCGCTTCCAGGCCATGGTGAAAAAGCTCAACTGCTCGAACGACGACTACATCCGCACCACCGAGCCGCGGCACTACCATTCCTCGGAGGCGATCTGGTCGCGCATGCAGGAGGCCGGCGACATCTACCTCGACAAATATGCCGGCTGGTACTCGGTGCGCGACGAAGCCTATTACGACGAAAGCGAGACCCGCGTCGACGAGAAGGGCGTCCGCCTCGGTCCGCAAGGCACGCCGGTCGAATGGGTCGAGGAGGAGAGCTATTTCTTCAAATTATCCAAATATGCGGACAAGCTGTTGGAGCTTTACGCGAAACACCCGGATTTCGTGCTGCCGAAGGAGCGCATGAACGAGGTTGCGAGCTTTGTGCGCGGCGGGCTGCAGGATCTTTCGATTTCGCGCACGACGTTCGACTGGGGCGTGCCGGTGCCGGGCAATCCGAAGCACGTCATGTACGTATGGGTCGACGCGCTTACCAATTACATTACCGCCGTCGGCTATCCCGATACCAATTCTGAGAAATTCAAGAAATACTGGCCGGCTGATCTGCATGTGATCGGCAAGGACATTGTGCGGTTTCATGCGGTCTATTGGCCGGCCTTCTTGATGTCAGCCGGCATCGCGGTGCCGAAACGGATTTTCTCCCACGGGTTTTTGTTTAATCGCGGGGAGAAAATGTCGAAATCGGTCGGCAACGTGATCGATCCGTTTGCGCTTGCCGACGCCTACGGTGTCGATCAGTTCCGCTACTTCGTGTTGCGCGAAGTGCCGTTCGGCCAGGACGGCAATTACAGCCACGAGGCCATCGTCAATCGCATCAATGCCGATCTCGCCAACGACCTCGGAAATTTGGCGCAGCGTTCGCTGACCATGGTGGCGCGCAATTTCGGCGGCGTGCTGCCGAAGCCCGTCGCGTTGAGCGCCGCCGATCAGGCGATCTTGAGCGCCGCGGACGCGATGATCGGCAAGGCGCGCGACGCCATGGCGACGCAGCAGCTGCATATCGTGCTCAATGCGGTCTGGGCCGTGGTGGCGGAGGCCAATCGCTATTTCGCCGGCGAGGCGCCGTGGGCGCTGGCAAAGACCGATCCGGCACGCCAAGGCACGGTGCTCTACGTGACCGCGGAAATACTGCGGCAGGTCGCCATCCTGGCGCAGCCGTTCATGCCGGAATCGGCGAACAAATTGCTCGATCTGCTCGCGGTGCCGGAGAACGAGCGCGCGTTTGCATTCCTCGATGGCTCGCACCGCCTTGCCGCCGGCGCCCAATTGCCGCCGCCCGCACCGGTGTTCCCGCGCTATATCGAACCCGAAGGGCGCGCGGCGCAATAAAAGCAAAGATGCTGATCGATAGTCATTGCCATCTCGACTTTCCCGATTTCGCTGACGAACTGGACGGCGTGGTTGCGCGCGCGCGGGCCGCCGGCATCGATCGCATGGTCACGATCTCTACCCGCGTGCGCCGCCAAAGCGAATTGCTGGCAATCGCCGAGCGCTTTCCCGACGTCTATTGTTCGGTTGGCACGCATCCGCATCACGCCCATGAGGAGCTTGATATCGGGTCGGCCGAACTCGCCGCGCACACCCGCAATCCCAAGGTCGTCGCGATCGGCGAAGCGGGGCTCGATTATCACTACGACAACTCGCCGCGCGACGCGCAGGAGCGCGGCTTTCGTGCGCATATCGTAGCAGCGCGAGACACCGGACTACCGCTCGTCATTCACTCGCGCGACGCGGACGACGACATGGCGCGCATCCTCGAGGAAGAAACAGGGAAGGGGACCTTCCCCGCCGTGCTGCATTGCTTTACGGGCGGAGCCGACCTCGCCCGCCGCGCCATCGCGCTCGGTCATTTCATCTCCTTCACCGGCATCCTGACGTTTAAGAATTCGGCGGCGTTGCGCACCATCGCCGCTGAACTACCGGCTGAACGCATCCTGGTCGAAACCGACTCGCCGTATCTTGCTCCCGGCCGCCATCGCGGCAAGCGCAACGAGCCTGCCTATGTGATCGAGACCGCGAATGTCCTCGCCGAGGTGCGCGGTGTCTCATTCGACGAGATCGCGCGCCAGACCAGCGAGAACTTTTTCCGCCTATTCGCCAAAGTGCCGCGCCCGGCAGCGGCGGCTGCATGACGGTGAAATTCACCATTTTGGGATGCGGATCGTCTGGCGGGGTGCCGCGTCCGGCGCTCGGCTGGGGTGTCTGCGACCCCAACAATCCGAAGAACCGCCGCCGGCGCACGTCGCTTCTCGTGGAGCAGCGCAACGGCGCCGGCGTGACCCGTGCTCTCGTCGATACGTCGCCGGATCTGCGCGAGCAGCTCCTCGATGCGGACGTCGACCGGCTCGATGGCGTGCTCTACACCCACGAGCACGCCGACCATACCCATGGCATCGATGATCTGCGGGCCTACTTCCTCAAGCAGCGGCAATTGATTGACGTCTATCTCGACGAACGGACCGGCAAAACGCTGCGCGATCGCTTCGGTTATTGCTTCAAGTCGCCGCCCGGCAGCGAGTACCCGCCGATCGTGCGCGAGCATCGCCTTGCCGCCGGGCAGACGATTACGATCGCCGGGCAGGGTGGCTCGATCGCCGCGCTCCCGGTGCTGCAGGAGCATGGCGACATCGCCTCCTTCGGCTTCCGCTTCGGCAGCGTGGCCTATTCGTGTGATCTCAGCGGCATGCCGCAAGACAGCGCTGCGGCGCTGGCCGGCCTCGACGTCTGGATCCTCGACGCGCTGCGCGAGCGGCCGCACCCGAGCCATCTCTCGGTCTCCGATGCGCTCGCCTGGATCGAACGGCTGCAGCCGCGCCGCGCCATCCTCACCAATCTGCACTCCGACTTGGACTATGACGCTCTGCGTAAGAAGCTGCCGCCCAACGTCGAGCCGGCGTTCGACGGGATAGCCTTTGAGGTCG
>JASHVN010000374.1 GCA_030044555.1 Xanthobacteraceae bacterium
GCCAGCGCCCAGGCCACCGACCGCGCCAGCGGCCGGTTGCCGTGGTCGAAACTCGGCGGCAAGGCCATGTCTTGCGGCCGATACATCGACCAGTAACGGCCCGGCGGCGTGAACGGATGGTGCGGGTCGGGAAACGACACCATCAGAAAGAACGGGTCGCTCCGCTGCCTGTGCGCATAATCATCGAGCCAGGTGCAGGCTTTGTCGGCGATGTAGCGCGTCGGATAAAGCTCCTCCGGGATCGCGGTGCGGATCGCCTGCGGGCAGACATAATCGTGCGCGAGCTGATTTTTAGGATCGCGCAGGGCATCAGCGTCAGGGCGCTGCGATTTCAGCCAGACGTAATAATGGCCGCCGACCTGATCGCCGTGACCGGTGCACAGATCGACGTGCTCGAAGCCGTAGAACGGCAGCCGCATGGTGAAGTCGCGGCCCGACGACCAATGGCGCGGCAGTTCCTGATCGTAGGGCCCGTCGCCGGCGATCGGCTTTTTCGCCTCGGCAAACTCCGCAGCGAGAACGCGCTCGCCGTCACGCGGCGGCGGACGCTTCTGGATTGGCGGAAAGCCGGTGAAATTCTGCAGATGACTCTTGCCTACGAGTGCCGTCGCGTAGCCGCCGGCGCGCAGCGCATCGACGAACGTGTTCGAAGTAAGCGGCAGGGGAATGCCGTTGCCGCGCCCGCCGTGCACCGAGGGCATGCGCCCGGTCATCAAGGTCGCGCGGTTGGGCATACACACCGGCGTCGCCACGTAGAAGTTATCGAAGCGCACGCCGCGAGCCGCGATCGAGTCGATATGCGGCGTTTTCAGCACAGGATGGCCGTAGCAGGACAGATAGTCCACCCGGTGCTGATCGGCGATAAAGAAGAGGAAGTTCGGCTGTTCTGTCATTCCGGCATTCGTAATCGTAACGAGTTGCCGGATCAACGTGCGGCGAACTTAAACACTGTCCAATCGTTCTTATCTGATTGCGCGGGCCGCATTCGCACCCAGGCCGGACGCAAAGCCGCGACGGGCGGCGGCATGCGGGCGATGATCCGGCTTGCGCCAGTGCGCCGGAATGTCGTCGTAAGCGCGTTCGCGCCTCAGTCCGTGGGCTTGATGTTGGCATCCTTGGCGAGCTGCAGAGTCGAATCGTAATCCTGCTTGAAGAATTTGCCGAACTGATCGACGCTCATCAGCTGCGGCTCGATGCCGAGCTTGGCGAGGCGGTCCTTGACCTCCGGCTTTTGCAGCGCCTGTTCGGTGGCATCATGCAGCGTGTTGACGACGTTCATGGGCGTTTTCGCCGGCGCCGACAGGCCGACCCAGAAGGATGACTCGGCGCCGGGGTAGCCGGCTTCCGCGACACTGGGCACATTCGGCAGCAGCGGCGAGCGCTTCGCAGTGCTTACGGCCAAAATATTCAGCTTGCCGCTGGCCAGCGCCGAAGCCGCCGCCGCGAGCGGAATGAAATAAAAATCGATGCGGCCGGCCATCACCTCGGTGAGCCCGTTCTCGCGGAACGGGATGTGGCGGACATCGATATGGGTGGCGAGACGAAAGCGTTCGCCGGCCATGTGCGAGGTGGAGCCGATTCCGGCTGATGCGAATGTCAGCGTGCCGGGCTTCGCCTTGGCGGCGGCGACGAGGTCGGCGACCGTCTTAAAGCCGCTTTGCTTGGAAGCGACGAGCAGGTTCGGCTGGGTGCCGAACATCGCAACGGGAATAAAGTCGCGCACCGGGTCGTAAGGCAGGTGGCTGTGCAGCACCACGCCATTCGCCATTGATGTCGAGCTGGTGACCAGCGTGTAGCCGTCCGGAGCAGCTCTCGCGACCGTGGCAAAGCCGACCACGCCCCCTGCCCCTGGCTGTGGCTCAACGACCATCGCCTGGCCCAGTGATTGCG
Organism: Xanthobacteraceae bacterium; assembly: GCA_030044555.1. Taxonomy (GTDB): domain Bacteria; phylum Pseudomonadota; class Alphaproteobacteria; order Rhizobiales; family Xanthobacteraceae; genus BOG-931. The sequence goes on from JASHVN010000374.1 coordinate 1,891, forward strand.
ATACCTGATCGAGTACAACGCGGGCCGTAGTGTCGGAGGCGCTGCCCGCCGGATAAGGGCTGATCACACGGATCGCTCTGGTCGGCCACGATTGCGCGTGCGCGCCGGCAGTTCCGGCGATCAAAAGGGCAGTTGCGGCGGCGCCACAGAATGCGCGAAGCGTCTTCATCTATTCCTCCCGGCAAACAACAACAGTCTCTTCCACGACGGGTCCTCGCCCGCACGAAGCCAATGTGATCCGCGCCGAACGGCTTGCCAATAGGCGAATGACTGCATTTTCGGGAGCAGCAGCGAGCGGTATCAGCGGTGTGCCTTCTTGCCCTGCCCACCGCGCACGCCATGTGTCTGCACAGTTCTCAAAAAGGTCACTCGCCAAAAAGGGTTGCTTGCCAAAAAGGGGCACTGCCATGTCTATCAGGCCGGTCAGAAGCATCGTCACCTCAAAGCCCACGATCGAAGGCGCAGGTGTAAAGCTCCGCCGCGCCTTCGGCTTCGGCGAAACCAGCGCATTCGATCCGTTCCTCTTGCTCGACGATTTCCGCAACGACCGGCCGGACGACTATCGCGCCGGATTCCCCTGGCATCCGCATCGCGGCATCGAAACCATTACTTACGTGCTGGCGGGCAGCGTCGAGCACGGCGACAGCCTCGGCAATCGCGGCAACCTGGAAGCCGGCGACGTGCAATGGATGACGGCCGGGCGCGGCATCCTGCATCAGGAGATGCCGCAGGGCGACGCCGCGGGCCGCATGCACGGCTTCCAGCTCTGGGCCAATCTGCCCTCGTCGCTGAAAATGACCGCGCC
>JASHVN010000375.1 GCA_030044555.1 Xanthobacteraceae bacterium
GGTTTTGCCGACATCGCCGATGCGCGCCACCTCGACAACCGCGTCGAGCGCGAAGTGGTCGAGGCCTTGGTGTCGGCGGTGCGCGCCGCCTATCCGCGGCTGTCGCACCGCTACTACGCGCTGAAAGCGCACTGGTTCGGCAAGAAGAAGCTGCCGCATTGGGACCGCAACGCGCCGCTGCCGCAAGTCGCGCAGCGCACCGTGAGCTGGACCGAGGCCATGGACACGGTGCTCACCGCCTATGGCGCGTTCTCGCCGAAAATGGCGGCGATAGCCGAACGGTTCTTCGCGCAGCGCTGGATCGACGCGCCGGTGCGGCCCGGCAAGGCGCCGGGTGCGTTCGCGCATCCGACCGTGCCGTCGGCGCATCCTTACGTGCTGCTCAACTACCAGGGCAAACCGCGCGACGTGATGACGCTCGCGCACGAACTCGGCCATGGCGTGCATCAGGTGCTGGCCGCGCCGAACGGCGCGCTGATGGCCGACACCCCGCTCACGCTGGCGGAGACCGCGAGCGTGTTCGGCGAGATGCTGACGTTTCGCAAGCTGCTCGCGGCGACGTCCGACGGGAAGCAGCGCAAGGCCATGCTCGCCGCCAAGGTCGAGGACATGATCAACACCGTGGTGCGGCAGATCGCGTTCTATACGTTCGAGCGCGCCGTCCACAGCGAACGGCGCAACGGCGAATTGACCGCGCAGCAAATCGGCGAGCTATGGCTGTCCGTGCAGCGCGAGAGCCTCGGCCCGGCGATCGAGCTGAAACCCGGCTACGAGACGTTCTGGATCTATATTCCGCATTTCATCCACTCGCCGTTCTACGTCTACGCCTATGCGTTCGGCGACTGCCTGGTGAACTCGCTCTACGCCGTGTACGAGCACGCGGCCGAAGGGTTCGCCGAGCGCTATCTGGCGATGTTGTCCGCCGGCGGCACCAGGCATTACTCCGAGCTGCTCAAGCCGTTCGGCCTTAACGCCCGCGACCCAGCCTTCTGGCAGGGAGGGCTGTCAGTCATCGAGCGGATGATCGCGGAGCTGGAAGGGTTGGGTTGAGCGCCGATGGCTCGTTGTACGGCATGTATAACTATGTTATACATGCCGTACAACGGAGATTCTCTATGACTGCGCATAAAAAGATCGCCGCTGATCCCCAGCTTGTTGGGTCGGTGAAGCTCAAGAAAATCGGCAATTCGACAGGATTTATTCTGCCGAAGGAGATGATGGCGCGTCTCAATATAGCGACGGGCGATACATTCTACGCCACCATAATGCCAGAAGGTGGAATTCGGCTGACGCCTTTCGATCCAAAATTCGAACAGGCGATGAAGGTCGCGCGCCGCGGCATGAAGATCTATCGCAATGCGCTCGCCGAACTGGCCAAGTGAAGAACGAACTCGAATGGCTTTCCTTGCCGCTCGTGATGGCCATCCATGATGAGCAATTGGTCGCGCATGGCGGTTCCGGCGGCGTGCGCGACATCGCACTTCTCGAGTCTGCGCTTAATCGCCCGCTCAACAAGCGGAATTACGAAAATGCCGAACTGCCCGAGCTGGCGGCAGCTTATGCGTTTGGCATCGCTCGCAATCACCCCTTTGTCGATGGCAATAAACGGACGTCACTGCTGGCGCTGTACACCTTCCTGGGCATAAACGGCGTGGATTTCATCGTCCCCGAAGCGGATGCAGCTGCGATGATCCTGTCACTCGCCGCGGGCGAAGTGAGCGAGGAGAGTCTCGCGCGTTGGATTCGCGATAACTGGCCGAGCAAATAATGCCAAAACGAGAAAACTCCGACCGCGAAAAGAACCGCTTCTCCGCCCGCGCGGCGCGCTATGCGCGGGTCGGCGCCAATGTGGGCGGCGTGGCCGCGCGCTATGCTGGGCGGCGGGTGCTGGGCGGCGCGCCCGATCGCGCCGGCGAGGCGCTGGCGCTGTCGTCAGCGCTCGGGCGGCTGAAAGGTCCGCTGATGAAGGTCGCGCAATTGATGGCGACTATTCCTGATCTGTTGCCGCCCGAATATGCCGCCGAATTGCAAAAGCTGCAGAGCGAAGCGCCGCCCATGGGCTGGGCCTTCGTCAAGCGCCGCATGATGGCGGAGCTCGGTGCCGATTGGGAGAAAAAGTTCGCAAGCTTCGAGCATCATCCCGCGGCTGCGGCTTCGCTCGGCCAGGTCCATCGCGCCCGTTCGCTCGATGGGCAGGCGCTTGCCTGCAAGCTGCAATATCCGGACATGCAGTCGGCGGTCGAAGCCGACCTGCAACAGCTGCAATGGCTGCTCGCTATCCGCCGCCGGCTCGATACCGCGATCGACACGAGCGAAGTTGCCAAAGAGATCGGCGAGCGCGTGCGCGAGGAGCTCGACTATTACCGCGAAGCCAAGCACGTCACGCTCTATCGCTTGATGCTCGACGGCGTGGACAGCGTGCGCGTGCCGCGACCGTGGCCCGAGCTATCCACCGGCCGGCTGCTGACGCTCGATTGGCTCGAAGGCACCCGCATGCTCGCGCACAAGAACGATCCGCTCCCGGCGCGCAACGCGCTCGCGACCGCGATGTTCACCGCCTGGTGGTTTCCGTTCAGCCGCTTCGGCGTCATTCACGGCGACCCGCATCTCGGCAACTACACGGTGTTTGCACGCGATGGCGAGGCAGCCGGCATCAATTTGCTCGATTACGGTTGCATCCGCATCTTTGCGCCGAAATTCGTCCAGGGCGTCGTCGATCTCTATCACGGCCTCCTGCGCGGCAAGGACGACCTCATCGTGCACGCTTACGAGACCTGGGGATTCCGCCGGTTGTCGCGCGACCTCATCGACACGCTCAACATCTGGGCGCGATTCATCTACGCGCCGCTGCTCGACGACCGTGTGCGCACCATCGCTGACGGCGTGAAGCCCGCCGAATACGGCCGCCGCGAAGCTTTTCGCGTGCATCAGGCGCTCAAGCAGAAAGGCCCGGTGACGGTGCCGCGCGAATTCGTCTTCATGGATCGCGCCGCGGTCGGGCTCGGCGCGGTGTTCCTGCACCTGCACGCCGAGCTTAATTTCTATCGTCTCTTCAACGAAGCGATCGAGCGCTTCTCGATCGATCGCGTCGCCAAGCGGCAGGCGGACGCGCTCAAGGCGGCGGGTTTATAGTGCAGGGTTGAGAAGTCCCGCGAACATAGTGATTGATCACTTCGCCGCCGGCGGCGATTGGTTGGAAAGATACGTGCTCAGATATTTGGTCACGGTCGCGGCGTCCTCGGGGAACAGCTGCGCACCAAATGCGACCATGAGCATGACGGTCTTGCGCCACTCCGCCGGGCTTTGCCGCATGTTGACGAAACGCGACGCTGGATGGCAGGCGCCGGCGCAGTAGGCGATGACTTCGCTTTTGCCGTCGCCGTCGGGCAGTTTCGCCGCTGCATCGTCGATGCGACGCTGCGCCTGGGCGCCGAGCCCGCTGAGCAGGGCCACGACGACAGTCACGATCATGATGCTACAGAATTTCCGCATGGTCGCATTTCCACCCACAAGAGCTTGATCCGATTCAATTGAATCGGATCAAGCTCTAAATTTTCCTTTGAGCATGATCCCTCGGTCAAGCCGAGGGCATGCTTATCCGAAAACCGGTTGCCACTTTTCGGGATCATGCTCTGCGATCAAACAGGCTTGGTGCGCCGTTCCGCGATGGAATATTTTGGATACCAGGTCGAATCCGCGAGCAAGCCGACGCGCTCGGCGATAACATCGATGACGAACGGCCGCCCGTCTCTGAGTTCTTTGATGCCGCGTGCGAGCGCGGGGGCGATCTCGCCGGGGCGCGTCACCGTGGCGCCGTTGACGTCGAATGCTTTCGCCGCGGTCTCGAAGCTGACATCAGGGCTGCCAAGGTAGCTTCCCATATCGAGCCCCGATTGCCGCAGCCGCGGCGCGATGGCGCTGACCCGCATGCGCGTGTCGTTGAAGCTGCGATTGTTGAAGACGATGTAAAGCACCGGCGCCTCGAAGCGCCGCGCCGCCCACAGCGCCTCGATCTGGCCCATGAGAAAGGCGCCATCGCCGACCAGGCACACCGTCTGCCGATCGGGTTTCGCCATCTTGATGCCGATCGCCGCGCCCACCGACCAGCCGAGCCCGGAGCCGAGTGTGCGGCCGAACAGCTCCTTCTTGCCGCGGCCGAAGGTGAGCCACGGCAAGACCCGCGGCATGGCGGAATTGAACTCATGGGTGATGATCGCATCCGGCTCGAGCTGCTTCTGTGCCTCCCGCCCCACATGCTCCCAGGCGATCGGTATTTGGTCCTTGCGCTCCTCCGCCATGGCGTCGCGCGTCTCCCAAACCTTGCGGTTGAATTCGGCCATGCTGTCGAGACGCTGTTTGGCTTTCGCCTTGGCGTCGGCGCTCATGCCCGACTTGACCGCATCAAGAAGCGCGACGGCGGTTTCCTTGACGTTGGCGACAATCGGCACCGCGTCGGCGTTCCAGCGCGCCACGTCGTTCGGCACGCTGCGGACTTCGATGATCTTCCAGTAGGGCGAAACCACCGGCGCCGCACCTTCCTGATACAACATGGGGCTGCCCATATTGAGCAGCACATCGGCGCCTTCCAGCGAGCGGAAGGGCGTAAAGGCGCGGTCGCTCTGCCCGACATAGAGCGGGTGATCGGTCGGGAAATCCGTGAACGGGCTCAGGCCCTGCACCACCTGCATGCCGAGAAGCTCGGCAAGCTGCAGCGTCTCGTCATAGGCATCGTCGCGGTGCACATCGAGGCCGACCAGCATGAAGGGCTTGCGCGCCGTGATGAGAATCTGCGCGGCGTCTTCGACGAGACGTGGATCGGGCTTGGTGCGGATCGGCACCGTGAACAGCTCGCGCGGATAAATTTCCGCCTTGCCTTTTGCCTCGGCAACATTGGTCGGGATCGACAGAAAGGTCGCGCCGCCGGGAGGCGTCGTGGAAATGCGCATGGCGTTGCGCAACAGCTCTGGCACGCGGCTGGCGAGCGGGATCTCAAAACTCCAGCGGGTGAATTGCTTGGTGCTGTCGACGAGATCGTCGACCTCCTCGAAGTTATCGCGCCCCGAACCTTCGGTCGATTTTGTGAACGACGACACCACGAGCGGATCGCCGTCGCGCTTGGCGTTGAACATATTCAACATCTGGTTCGCCGTGCCGACCGCGCCGTGCACGTTGACGAAAGTCGGCTCATTGCTGGCGAGTGCGTAGCCGGAGGCCATCGCGGTGACGATGCCCTCCTCGGGACCGAGGATCAGATGGATATCGTTGTCGCCCACCATGGCATCGAGCATCGACGCCGATGACGTGCCATTGCCGTAGAAGACGTGCTTCACGCCCGCGGCCTTGAGCTGCGCAATCAACAGATAAGCGCCGGTCCCTTCGGCGACCTGAATTTCGCCGCCGGCAGCCTGTGCGCTGACTACGGGTGCGAGGGTCGCCAGGACCGACTCGGCTGCGGCGAGGGTGAAACCGCCGGCCGTCATTCTTTTGAGAAAGTCACGCCGATCCACACGTCCCGCGATAAAGCCTGCAACGAGATCGCGCATGTCTCTTTCCTCCTCGAACGTTTCTGTTTTTACTTTTCTAAGATGCGAGTTCGCGCGGGCGGGCCGAAACTCTTCATTGCGGCACGATTCCGGCGTCGCGAATGAGTTTTCCGAAGCGTGCGTCGTCATCGTGGATTTCAGCGCCAAATTGCTGCGGATCGAGGTACGTGGCGTTAAAACCGCTCTTCTGCAGACGCTCCGCGAAGTCCGGGTCTTGCGCCACCGCCGCCAATTCCTTGGTAAGCTTCGCAACAACAGTGGACGACGTCTTGGCCGGAGCCGCAATGCCGAACCAGTTGTTAACGACGACGCCGGGTACGCCCTCTTCGGCGAATGTCGGCACGTTCGGCAATTGCGGCTCGCGCCGCTCGGAGGCTGATCCCAGCGCCTTGAGCGTGCCGGCTTGGATGTGGCCTTTGACTGCGGTGAGCCCGGACCACGCCAGCGGAATTTGGCCGCCGAGCAGATCAGTTACCGCGGCGAGTGACGAGCGATAGGTCACGTTGACGATATTGATGTGGGCGAGCGAGTTAAAGAGCAGAAGATCGAGATGGTGCGGCGAGCCTACGCCCGATGTGCCGCACGACAGCTTGCCCGGCTCCGAGCGGGCCAGTGCGACGAGTTCTTTGATGCTGTTGCATTGAAACGACGCCTGTGCGCAAAGCAGCAGCGTCGAGTTGGTCATTTTCGCGACCGGCGCAAAATCGGTCAGGACATTGAATGGCACGTCCTTGTGCAGCCATTTTTGCAGCACCGTGGCGGAATCCATCAGCAGCAGCGTGCCGCCGTCCGGCTGCGCCTGGGTCACGTACTCGGCGCCGGTCATGCCGCCGGCGCCCGGACGGTTCTCGACCACGACAGGAAGGCCCAGCCGCTTGGATAGTTTGTCGGCGATGAGCCGTCCGGCAAAGTCGATGCCGCTTCCTGGCCCGAACGCCACTACGAGGACGATGTGGCGTGGCAACTCAACGGCTGCGCTTGCCGATTTCAGCGAAGCCAACGAGAGCAGTCCCGCCGTAACGGCGCGACGTGACAGATTCATAGCTTCCCTCCCGTTTTAGTTCGGACGGCCTTTTAGTTCGGACGGCCTTTTTAGTTCAAACGCTCTTAAGGTTTGGCCCCGCGGCGCGCCAATGCGCTCACTGCTTTCTCTGGCTGACGGCGATCATCACCCCATCCAAGTCGGCCATGTAGTGATCGGCGAGGCCGGTTTTCTGAAACAGCGCCAGCCGCGCCGCGCCTTCGGCACCGACGCCGGTGGGCTTTGGCCTCATCGCCGGATTTACCGTCTGCAATTCCTCGATGTCCTTCTTGAACGCGGCGAGGTCTTCGACTTCGAAGCCGATGTGATCGGGGGCAGGGCGTTCGATGCCCGTGCCGAGGAAGTCGGAGATTTTCCACGGCAGGATGTGCATGGTGATGCGGCCGTCGGATAGCGCGAACGCGCCGTCGCCGGCCGAGGAATTGCTGAGCGGCAATTCGAACACACTGGCGTAGAATTCCGCGAGCCGTTCCGGCTCGATCACGCGCAGGGCAAAGTGGCGAAAGCGTCGCGCCTGGTCCCAGGTGCCGGCCTCATACACCTCGGCGCGGTTTTTAAGTCCGGCCTGCGAGAGGTCGAAATACTGCCCCGCCGGATCGTGAATCCCGAGCGCAGCGAAGGGGCGGTTGGAGGGCCGCTGGATGATCTCGATCTTCGGGTACTTCTTGGCCACGCGTTCGCGCACCACCTCGACGTCCTCGACCTGAATGCCGAAATGGTCGAAGCCGGCCTGGCGCCCGGCCATTCGCGGATTGACGTTCATGCCGACATAGCCGTCGCCGATCGACATGGCCGAGGCCTCGAACTTGGCGTTGGTTTTCACTTCGAGGCCGAACGCCGCCCGGTACCAGATCGACTGCAGCGCGTAATTTTCGGAGACAATCGCGACATGGTTGAGCTTGGCGAACATGGGTGCAGACCTTTCCTGCGGGATGAGGCGCGCCGGGCGGAAGGCGGAACCGTCCCATCTAACGCCGCCCGGCTTGCGCGAGAAGGCGGTAACGGGCCACATTACTGTTTCCAGGGAGCGAACAATCAAGGAGGCGGCGCCATGGATCGCTGGCACGCCATAAAAGGCTTCATCAACGTCCTCGAACTGCGCAGCTACACCGCTGCGGCGCGCAAGCTCGGTCTGTCCCGTTCGCACCTGAGCAAGCAGATCACGAGCCTGGAGGATGGCCTCGGCGTTCGCTTGCTCAACCGCACCACCAAACACGTCTCGCCCACCGAAATCGGTGAAGCTTACTATGAGGTCTGTTCGCGCGCCGTCGGCGAGCTGGAAAACGCCGAAGCCGATCTCGGCGCGTTGCGGCGCATGCCGCGCGGCCGGCTGAAGATATTGGCGCCGAAATCGCTTGCGGTCCTTGAACTCGTCGATGCCAGCCGGAGTTTTGCCGCCGCCTATCCCGATCTCGAAATCGAGATCTTCATCGAGGACCAATTGCTCGATATCGTCGAGCGCGGCTTCGACCTGGCGCTGCGCTTCGGCGAGCAGCCGGATTCAGCGCTGGTGGCGAGAAAGATCGCCTCGTTTCGCCTGATCCCCTGCGCCACGCCGCGCTACCTGAAGAAGCAGGGTATTCCACGCCGGCCGGCCGATCTGGCGCACCACAATTGCCTTCGCCACCTTGGCATGACCAAGGACTCTGCCTGGCGTTTCCGGGAAAAGAGCGAGGAGATCGCCGTCGGCGTCCACGGCCGCATTTCATCCAACAGCACGGTGTTCTTGCGCGAATGCGTGCTGCACGGCGAAGGGATCGGGCTGATGCCGTCTTACAGCGTGCGCAAGGACATCAAGGCGCGGCGGCTGCGCCCGCTATTGACGAAATATGCCACCGCGTCGCTGCCGCTCTACGCCGTCCACTCGGGTCACCGGCATCTGGCGACCAAGGTGCGCATCTGCGTCGATTTTCTCGTCGAATGGTTCGATCGCCGCGCCGAATGAGGCGGTGGGACAGCTTTCCCGGCTTTGCCAACGCGATCAGCAGCAGCTGCATTCGATGCCTTCGACGAAGACCAGCGCGTTCTTCATGAACGCCGGCGGCAGGTCGTCCTCGGCCACGTCCTTCAGCGGCTTGAAGACTTTGAAGTGGTGGCGGCCCTGATCGGTCCAGAACACCACATGGGTCTCGATCGGCGGACAGCCGGGCACCCCGCAGGCGACTTCCGACACCATCACGGTTTCATCCTCGGTGAGATGAAAGCGCGCCTGCGTCCATTCGCGCACCCGGTCGAGCGCGGCGCCGTCGGCGCCGTGCTTTCGCGAACGCATCATCTCGAACGGTCTGGACATCGGCCTATATATCGGGTTTCAAACCCAATATTCTAACGTGAAGAAAACCAATAAGGAGCGTTTTCAGTGGCTGAGACTGTATTGGCGGCGGTGCGCACGGGACCGAGCAAGACCGAAATCCGCGAATATCCGATGCCCGATGTCCCGGAGGACGCCGCGCTGATGAAGATGGAGGTCGGCGGTATCTGCGGCACCGACGTCAAGCTCTACAAGCACCCGCCGAGCAATGCGCCTACGATCATGGGCCACGAGAATATCGGCGTCATCGCCAAGGCCGGCCGCGAGTTCACCCGGCGTAAGGGCTTCAAGGAAGGCGACCTCGTCTTCGTCGAGCACTACGTCATGTGCGGCAAGTGCGAATGGTGTCACGCCGGCCAATACCGGCATTGCGAGAACACCAATTGGCGCACCAATCCGGACGCGATCCGCTACGGCTACACGTCTGCCGAGAAGGCACCGCACCTTTGGGGCGGCTTCGCCCAATTTGTCTACCTGCCGTGGAACGCGGTGGTGCATCACGTGCCCAAGGGCGTATCGGCCGAGCTTGCCGGACTGGTGACGCCGATGGCGAACGGGGTCGAGTGGTCGCTGTTCGACGGCGGCGTCGGCTATAATTCGACCGTGCTTATCCAAGGCCCCGGCCAGCAGGGCCTGTCGCAGACTGTCATCTGCAAGCAAGCCGGCGCCTCGCTGATCATCGTCACCGGCACGTCGAAGGACAAGGCGCGAATGGACGTCGCCAAGAAACTTGGCGCCGATTACGTCATCGACGTGCAGAAAGAAGATCCGCTCGCGCGCATCATGGAGATCACCGGCGGCAAGGGCGTCGACGTCGCACTCGACTGCACCGCCGGCGCCGGCACCATTCCGATCCTGCTCGGCATCGAAGCGCTCAAGCGCAAGGGCGGCGTGATCGTCGCACAGGGCGAACTGGCGCAATTCCCCAACTTCCCGCTGGAGAAGTTCACGGTGAAATTCATCACCATGAAGAGCGCGCGCGGCCACAGCTATAAGGCCTGCGAGCTGGCTTTGGCGCAGCTCGCCTCCAAGCGCTTTCCGCTGGAACTGGTAACCACCCACCGCTTCGGGCTCAAGGACGTCGATCGCGCGATCAAGTCCGTAGGCGGGGAGGGTGTGCCCGACGTGATCCACGCCTCGCTCATGCCGTGGATGTGAACTTACCGCCGTCAACAACGCGTGTTGCGTTTGCAGCCGCTGTCTGCGCGAGACAGACTTTGCGCGAGACGATGTCGAGACAACGTCTTCGAGACAATGTCTTGCGCAAGACAAAGTGCGTATGGGCGGCTTGCTGATCCGCTGACAAGGCGTCGCGGCACATGACCGCGGACGCCGCAGGACGATCGTAGCGCGGGAACCTTGCTGCCCTTTGGCGATTTAAGCCCAGGGCACCACCTCACCCGGATTGCCGGAGCATTCACGACCCGGGGTGCTCCTTTCGCATTTTTGATGCCTCTTTGGCATTTCTGAAAAGGGTCCTGATGGAAAGCTCTGCAGCCGACGCGAGGGATAATATCCGCTCCCGCTGTCGGTTGCGGACTGTCAGCCGTGTGCTTGTTGTGCTCGTCCCCGCCGCTGCGCTTGGCGGGTGCGCGGGCGGGGTATTGCAGCCCAAAGGCCCAATCGGAGCCGCCAACGCTAAAATCCTGCTCGACGCGGTCGGCATCATGTCGGTGATCGTGGTGCCGACGATCGTGGGCCTGGTGGCGATCGGCTGGTGGTTTCGCGCTTCCAATACACGGGCGCGCTATCAGCCGAGATTCGTCTATTCGGGCCGCCTTGAAATCATTGTCTGGTCGATTCCCCTCCTGGTGATCATGTTCCTGGGCGGATTGACCTGGATCGGCTCACATGAGCTCGATCCCTTCGTGCCGATTGCCTCGAATGCGAAAGACCCGCCGCTCGAGGTGCAGGTGATCTCGCTCGATTGGAAATGGCTCTTCATCTACCCGCAGCAGCGCGTCGCGAGCGTAAACGAGCTGGTGATTCCGGCCGGCACGCCCGTGCACTTCTTTCTGACCTCGGCGAGCGTCATGAACCAGTTTTTCGTGCCGCAGCTCGGCAGCATGATCGCCACCATGAACGGCATGCAAACGCAGCTGCATCTGCAGGCCGACCGCCCCGGAAGTTATTACGGTCTCTCCGCGCAGTTTAGCGGCGACGGATTTTCCGGCATGCACTTTACCGTGCGCGCCGTGTCGCAGGACGACTTTGAGCACTGGGTCGCCGCCACGCAACAGAGCGGCGGTCCTGTCCTCGACCGCAACGGCTATTTCGACCTGTTGCGCGAAAGCTGCGATGTTAAGCCGTTCACCTATCACAGCGCCGACCCGGCGCTGTTCGCCGCAATCGTCAAGCGCAACCTGCCGCCGGGGCCCGGTCCCTATGTTGGCCGGGCCGGTCCGGGCGTCCGTCCCATCGGTTGCGGCTGACATGTTAGGCAAGCTCACCTTAAACGCAATTCCGTTCGATCAGCCCATTCCGCTGATCGCGGGCGGTTTGGTGTTTCTGGTACTGATCGCGGTGATCGCGTGGGTCGTCATTCGCGGCCATCTGCCGTACCTGTGGCACGAATGGATCACCAGCGTCGATCACAAGCGGATCGGCGTGATGTACACGCTTCTTGGACTGGTGATGCTGCTGCGCGGGTTCATCGACGCGATCATGATACGCTCGCAGCAGGCGCTCGCGTTCCACGCGCCAGGTTATCTGCCGCCCGAACATTATGATCAGGTGTTCTCCGCGCACGGCACCATCATGATCTTCTTCGCCGCGATGCCGCTGATGATCGGATTGATGAATTTCGCGGTGCCGCTGCAGCTCGGCGTGCGCGATGTGGCGTTCCCGACCTTCAATTCGACGAGCTTTTGGCTCACCGCCACCGGCGCGCTTCTGGTCAATCTTTCGCTGGTCATCGGCGAGTTCTCGCGCGCCATGTGGCTGCCGTATCCGCCGCTGTCGGAGTATCGCTACTCGCCCGACGTCGGCGTCGACTACTACCTGTGGGCCTTGCAGATCGCCGGCGTCGGCACCTTGCTGACCGGCATCAATTTCGTCACCACGATTCTGAAAATCCGCGCGCCAGGCATGAGTTATCTGCGCATGCCGGTGTTCTGCTGGACCGCGCTCGCGGCGAACCTTTTGATCATCGCGGCCTTTCCGGTGCTCACGGCGACGCTCGCGATGCTGCTCCTCGACCGCTATCTCGGATTTCATTTTTTCACCAATTCGGGCGGCGGCAACATGATGATGTTCGTCAATCTGATTTGGGCCTGGGGTCATCCGGAGGTCTACATCCTGGTGCTGCCCGCGTTCGGCATCTTTTCGGAGGTGATCGCCACGTTTTCCGGCAAGCCGCTGTTCGGCTACCGCTCGATGGTGGCGGCAACCATGGGCATCTGCCTCATCTCGTTCCTGGTGTGGCTGCACCATTTCTTCACGATGGGCGCCGGCGGCGACGTCAATGCCGTTTTCGGCATCGCCACCGCCATCATTGCGGTCCCCACCGGCGTAAAGATCTTCAACTGGATGTTCACGATGTATGGCGGCCGCATCCGTTTCACCACGCCGATGCTATGGGCGCTGGGATTCACGGTGACTTTCGTCATCGGCGGCATGACCGGTGTTCTCGTGTCGGTCCCGCCGGCCGATTTTATGGTGCACAACAGCCTGTTTCTGGTCGCGCATTTCCATAATGTGATCATTGGCGGCGTCTTGTTCGGCGCCTTCGCCGGTGTCACCTACTGGTTCCCCAAGGCGTTCGGCTTTCGGTTGCACGAAGGTTGGGGCAAGGCCGCTTTTTGGTTGTCGCTCGCGGGCTTTTACATCACGTTCGTGCCGCTCTACGCGGTCGGCCTGCTCGGCATGACGCGGCGTCTGCAGACTTACGACGTCGCCGAATGGCGGCCGTGGGTGCTCGCCGCGGGAGTCGGTATCCTCGTCCTGTGCGGCGCGCTGGCCTGCCAGATCATGCAATTCATCGTCAGCATCCGTCAGCGCGAATTGCTGCGCGATCTGACTGGCGACCCCTGGAACGGCCGCTCGCTCGAATGGTCGACGGCCTCGCCGCCGCCGGCCTTCAATTTCGCCGTGCTGCCCAACGTCGAGGGCGAAGAGCCGTATTGGGAGATCAAGCGTCGCGCCATCGAAACGCAGCAGCTCACGGCAGAGCCCGATTACAAGCCCATCGAGATGCCGCGGAACAGCCCGACCGGTTTCATCACGGCGTTCTTCTGCACGATCACCGGCTTCGCGCTGATCTGGCACATCTGGTGGATGGTGGGCTTGGGACTCTTTGGCGCCTACGTGGTGTTCGTCTGGTTCGCGTGGCGCGACCGCGAGGAGCATGTGATTCCCGCCGAAGACGTGGCGGAGGCCGACCGCGCGCGCCGCCGCGTGCGCGCGCAGTGGCTCGCGCAAAATGAGCGCGAGGAATGGCTTGCCGCCCATGCTGAAGTGAGCGAGCCGGCATGAGCGCGACCGAAGTCCTGCGAGCGCCGCATCCCCACGAGTTCGACCCCTATAAACTCGGGCACGGTAACGGGGGCGGGCACCACGATTACGCGACCGGCCACGGCGAAGGCGGACCTGCGTCGAAGCGCGTGATCGTCGGCTACGGGTTCTGGCTCTTTCTGCTCAGCGACATCGTGCTGTTCTCGTGCTTTTTCGCCGCGCACGCCGTGCTGCAGACGGCGACGGCCGGCGGTCCCACCGGGCCGCAGCTGTTCGACCCGTTCAGCGTTGCGCTTGAAACCGCGTGCCTGCTGACCTCGAGTTTCACCTGCGGCCTCTCCGCCGTCGCGGCAGGCGTTCGCAACATGCTTTGGACGCAGGTCTTTCTTTTCATTACCGGTATTCTCGGCCTGGCCTTCCTGTTGCTTGAGGCGCACGATTTCGCCGCGATGATGGCGCGCGGCGCCTCGCCGCAGATCAGCGCATTCTGGTCGTCGTTTTTTGCCGTGGTCGGCTGCCACGGCGGCCACGTCACCGTCGGCCTGCTGTGGCTCGGCACGATGATGGCGCAGGTTTTTTTCAAGGGCTTCCGCCCCAACATCATGCGCAGATTGGTCTGCTTCAACCTGTTCTGGCACATGCTCGACATTATCTGGGTGGCGCTGTTCACGATCGTCTATCTCATAGGAGAGGGCCGATGACCGACGAGCGCAACGCGGACGACGAAGGCAATGTGGGCGACGTCGGTCCCGGCTTCATGGAAGCGGCCGATCATTCCGTCCGCCAGGGCATCCAGGGCTATCTTATGGGGTTCGCGCTGGCGGCGCTGCTCACCGTCGCGTCGTTCTACGTGCTGCACACCACCTTGATCTGGGGACCCGGCATTGTGGTGATGCTGGGCGTGCTCGCCGTCGCGCAAATCGGCGTCCACCTGGTGTTCTTCATGCACCTGACGACGGCGCCCGATAATACCAACAACGTGCTGGCGCTCGCCTTTGGCATTCTGATCGTGGTGCTGATCATCGGCGGCTCCATCTGGATCATGAATCGTCTGGATGAGAGATTGATGCCCATAGAACAAACGACGGGGCAAACGATGCAGATGCCGTAATGATGCCGCTGCGGTGCGCGGCGGCTTCTGTTGCGCGCTTGCGTTGCAGCTAGGCGGATCGCCGGAACGTCCGCAAGGCCCCCCCGCTGTTGCACTACGATAATGTTGCATCACGGCAATATGTTGCATCATGACGATATGTTGCATCATGACAATTGCCGCATAATACTTCGGTCATGACGAGCATTTGGCTGCGCAAGCCGATCGCAGCTTTGGAGGCTGAAGCCGCCGAGCCGGAGATGCAGCGGCTGACGACGCAAGACGGCGTGCCGCTCAAGCGCAGCCTCTCCGCCCTCAATCTCGTTTCACTCGGCATCGGCGAGATTATCGGCGCCGGCATTTTCGTGCTCACCGGCCATGCCGCCGCGGCCAATGCCGGGCCGGCAATCACCCTCTCGTTCGTATTCGGCGGGATCGCCTGCGCTTTCGCCGGGCTCTGTTACGCAGAAATGGCCTCCACAATCCCGATCGCCGGCAGCGCCTATACCTACGCCTATGCGACGATGGGCGAACTGATCGCCTGGATGATCGGCTGGGATCTGGTTCTCGAATACATGCTTGGCGCCTCTACGGTCGCTATCGGCTGGTCGGGCTACGTCGTAAGCCTTCTGAAGGATTTTGGCATCGTCGTTCCGGCCGCCTATGCGGGATCGCCGCTTTCGTTCGACGCGGGGCACGGGGGCTGGCACGCGACTGGCGCGCTCATCAACATACCCGCAATGGCGGTCATCGTCGCGATCACGGCGCTGCTCGTCCTCGGCGTGCGCGAGTCCGCGCGCGTCAATAACGTCATCGTCGCCATCAAGCTCGTGATCATCCTCGCCTTCATCGCCGCCGCGGCGCCGTTTGTCTCAACAGCCCATTGGGTGACGGCCGGAAACCCGCACGGCGCGTTTATTCCGCCCAATATCGGGCCCGGCGAATACGGCTGGAGCGGCGTGGTGCGCGGCGCGGCAGTGGTGTTCTTCGCCTATATCGGCTTCGACGTGGTCTCCACGACCGCGCAGGAGGCGAAGAATCCAAAGCGCGACATGCCGATCGGCATTCTCGGTTCGCTCGTTATCTGCACCGTACTCTACCTCACCGTCGGTTTCGTGCTCACCGGCATCGTCGCTTACGACAAGCTCAATGTCGCCGACCCGATCGCGGTCGGCATCAACGCCATCGGGCTCCGCTGGCTGGCGCCGATCCTCAAGCTCGGCATTATTTTGGGTCTTACCTCGGTCATTCTCGTTGGTCTGCTCGGCCAGCCGCGCATCGTCTATTCGATGGCGCGCGACGGTCTGTTTCCGCGGGCCGCCGGCAAGGTCCACCCGCGGTTTCGCACGCCTTACGTGACCACACTCGTTACCGGCTCGATCGTGATGATTTTCGCCGGGTTCCTGCCGATCGGGCTGGTCGGCGAATTGGTCAGCATCGGCACGCTGTTCGCGTTTGCCATCGTGTGCGCGGGCGTGTTCGTCATGCGCATCACCCAACCCGAGGTCGTACGTCCCTTCAAAACACCGGCGGTCTATGTGGTCGCGCCGGCGGGCGTGCTCTCGTCGATGTTTCTGATGCTCGGCCTGCCATTGGACACCTGGCTGCGCTTCGGGATCTGGCTGGCGCTCGGGCTCGCCGTCTACGCACTCTACGGCGTCCGCCACAGCAGGGTGCGGGCGCAAAGCGCGGCCGCGGCAATCGCGGGTGACGGATAAGCCGCGCCGTGTTAGCAGGGCGCATGCACTCCATCTTCGTCGCGCGCGGGAGCGCCAATGCGATCCCGATCTGGTTCGTCACTGCGGACACCTATCCGGATGTACGCAAGCGCCTTGGCGCCGAAGCCTGCGCCTTCGCCGATGCGGCGGGTTTCGAGCCGAAGGCCGCACGGTACCTGTTACTGCCGGGAGAAAAAAGACTCGGCGGCGTTCTATTCGGGCTTGAAGGCGCCGGCGATCCTGCGGACCCGTTTCTTGCCGGCCGGCTGGCGCCGCTTTTGCCGGACGGCGCCTACCGCTTCGCCAACGAGCCGCATGACGCAAGGCTCGCGGCGCTTTCCTTTGCGCTCGGCCTTTACCGCTTCACGCGCTATCGCAAGGCGGACGAGCGCAAGATCGATCTCGAACTGCCGCAAAGCCTCGACCGCGACGATCTGGAGCGCATCGTCGAGGGCGTCACGCTGGCGCGCGATCTCATCAACACGCCGGCCAACGATTTGGGGCCGGTGCAGCTTGAAGAGGCGGCGCGCGCCCTTGCGGCGCGTCATAACGCAAAAATCGACGCCATCGTCGGCGACGATTTGCTGGCGCGGAACTTTCCGCTGATCCATGCGGTGGGCCGCGCGGCCGCACAGGCGCCGCGGCTGATCGACATGACGTGGGGCGAGGCCGGCCATCCCCGCATCACGCTGGTCGGCAAGGGGGTGTGCTTCGACACCGGCGGTCTCGACATCAAGCCCGAATCCGCCATGCTCAACATGAAGAAGGACATGGGCGGCGCCGCGACCGCTTTGGCGCTGGCGCATATGATCATGGGGCGCGGGCTCAAGGCGCGGCTGCGCGTGCTCATTCCGGCGGTGGAAAACGCCATCGCGGGGGGAAGCTTCCGGCCGCGCGACATTTACACCTCGCGCAAAGGCATCACCGTCGAGATCGGCAACACCGACGCCGAAGGCCGCCTCGTCCTCGCCGACGCGCTGGCGCTCGCGGACGAAGACAAGCCCGAACTGATCGCCGACTTTGCCACGCTGACCGGCGCCGCGCGCGTCGCGCTCGGCCCCGACGTGCCGCCGTTTTTCACCGATGACGATGCGCTGGCGGCCGAGCTGACCCGGTGTGCCGCCGCCGAGAACGATCCGCTGTGGCGGCTGCCGTTGTGGCGGCCCTATGAAGCAATGCTGGAGTCCAAGGTTGCCGACACCAACAATGTCGGCGGCGGCCAGGCTGGGGCCATCACCGCGGCGTTGTTCATGCGCCGCTTCGTCACCGTCAAATCGTGGCTTCACGTCGATCTGTTCGCCTGGACGCCAGTGGCCAAGCCGGGCCGGCCGGAAGGCGGTGAATGTCAGTCGGCGCGCGCCCTCTACGCGCTGCTTGAGGCCCGTTACGGTTGAGCCGCCGGCCATGCGCGCTTTCGACCCTCGCGTCACACCGGCCCGCGCCGACCTCGCGGCCAAAAATCTCGAAGGCAAGGTCGCGGCCGCGCGTTACGTCGAGGGCCGCGAATGCGAGGTCATCGAGCCGGTGGCGCCGCTGCGCAATGCGCCGCGGCCCGACGCGCCGCTGTTGAGCGAAGCGCTCAAGGGCGAGCGCGTCGTTGTCTACGATGAAAACGATGAGGGCTGGGCGTGGGGGCAGCTTAAAGCCGATTCTTATGTCGGCTGGCTGCCGGCGAATGCGCTGGCGCCGCCCGGTCCGCCGCCGACGCACCGGGTCGCGGCGTTACGGACGCTCGTCTTTCCCGGCCCTTCCATCAAGCTTCCGCCGCTCGAAGCGCTGCCGCTTGGCGCAACGCTCGCAATCATGCGCGTCGAGGAGCGCCTGGCGGTGACGCCAGCGGGCAGGTACCTGCCCGCCGCGCATCTGAAATTGGCCGGCGACTTCGAATCCGATTTCGTCGCGGTGGCGGAGCGCTTCGTTGGCGTGCCGTACCTCTGGGGCGGCAAGACAGCGCTCGGTCTCGATTGCTCCGGGCTGGTGCAGATCGCGCTCACCGCGTGCGGGACTGCGTGCCCGCGCGACAGCGACATGCAGGAAGCGGCGCTCGGTGCGCCGATAAGCGGAGACGTTTCAGATTTGCGGCGCGGCGATCTCATATTCTGGAGGGGGCACGTCGCCATCGTGCGCGACCGCGGCAGCCTCATCCATGCCAATGCCTTCCACATGGCGGTCGCCATCGAGCCGATTGCCGGCGCTATCGCGCGCATCCGGGAAAGCGG